>CAKMZR010000001.1 GCA_929200455.1 uncultured Alphaproteobacteria bacterium
AACACCCCATTTTTTCGCTAATTTTCAAATCGGTGGTCAGGACTTTTTTTATGGATGATGATATAAACGAGCTCGAGCGGCGATTGAAAAAAGAGCAGATACGGAAGACGGCGGCTGATGCGAGAAAGGCTGAGGTTGTGGCTGACCAAGCGGAAGGCAATGTTCTCCCAGTTGCGAGTGTTCAACAAATGCTGTCAATTTTTCAACGGAACATGAACGCTCCGTTGCGTGATTTTCCTGATATTTTGGTGAAAGATGTCATGCATCTTTTCCCATCAAAGAACAGAAAGAAGGCGGAGATGGAGTTGCGGCGGAGTGCTGAGTTGCTTTGTGAGAAAATGAACGGCGTCTTGACAAATCCTGATAGCTTGATTTTCACTGATGAGGGGGAGGAGGAAAAAAATGAGAAATGATGAGAGTGGGTATGCGGATGTAGGTGACGTCTTTGCAAAAGTTTGGGAGGCTTCAAAGTTTAAAAAGAGGATAAAGTTGGCGGAGTGGGCTAGTCAATTTAGGCGTATGAGCAATGTTGATTCGGCTCTCTCAAAATGGTCATCGTCACTTGTCCCTTGTTCAGAAGGGGTGATGAACGCTTTGAATTCTGGGAAGTATCGGCGGTTCACTTTGGTGGCACCGACACAAACCCTCAAAACAGAAATCATTCTGAACAAAACACTTTACCATATTGACAGAGAACCGACTGGTATTTTGATTGTTTTCCCAGATGAAAAGCTGGCACGAGGTTTCTCAAAAGGGCGTTTGACCAACGCAATTAATGCAACGTTTGGTGAAGGGTCCCAGCTTTATCAAAGCGTTGAGGTTGATCGCGGTCGGGGGAGGCAGGCACAGGACAACACCATCGAGAGAAAAGTGACTATGAACGGCACTGAGATTGATATTGTTTCGGTCTTGGCGAAAACGTCAACCATATCACGTCCTCGTGCGTTGGTTTTTGCGGATGAGGTGGATCACTACCCAGACGCAACGCGGCACCTTGACGACCTGTACGGCAGAACACAGACCTTTATCAACGGTCAGCTTGTGCAGTCTTCGGCTCCGAAGGGTGATCATTCTGTGATTTTGGCACAGTACTATAAAAGCTACGGCTTTATTTGGAACTTGAAGTGTGTTAATTGCAGGTCATTTTTTGCACCTGAGTGGGAGATGGTCAGAGAAACAAACGCGGGGGGGCGGCTGAAGTGTCCGTGCTGTGATAAGCTTTTGACACAAAACATGATAGAGAGAGGCAATAAGGCGGGGAAGTGGTTGCACGATCCGAAAACCTCACCAATAGAAGGTTTACACATTGGACACAGATGCAACGCGTTTGCATCACCCTTCATAACGCTTGATGAGTTGATTGCTGAGCATAAAATCGCGGTGGCTTTGTTTGAGGAAAATGCAGATGACGGCGGCTTACAAGCCTTCTTCAACAACAGAATGACCCAGAATGTGGCGGTGAAACCAATCATGGGAGAGGGCTTTGACCCGTCATCTTTGCGTAAGGGTTTTACGGGTAAATCATTACCTTTGGAAGTTGACTTTTTGACGTGTGCTATAGATACTCAAGACCAAAGGATTGAGTTTGAGGTGGTGGGGTGGTCTTGGGATTTGCAAAAAAGGTGGGGCGTGCAATACGGCAAAATTGCGATGCCTAATTCTTATGGCTCTCCTGCCACTCCTTCTGATCCGCAACTTTGGTTGGCGTTTAAGAAAATGGTCTGGAATCATCCTTACGAAACCGTGGGCGGTAAGAAGCTGGGAATATGTGCGGTGATGGTGGATAGTGGTGGGCATTACACGCGGCAGATTATGAAGTTTTGTCATAATCATAAAAACAGTTTGTTTATTCCGATAAAGGGAGTTTCCTTGGAAAGGCAAGATGCACAGACATGTTCACCTTTCTCATTCAACTCGTGGCGGCGTTCGTACGGAAAAAACTGGGAGAATAAACCTTACATGATAAATACCAACTTTCTGAAGTCATACCTTTTCCGTGAATTGGCGGCGTCTGAGAAAAAAACAGGGAATTGGCAATATGCAAAAGGTGGGGGCTATGATGATGTTTTTTTCACGAACCTTCTGACCTCAGAAATTCAAGATATTGTGAGGAGTCGGAATGGCAAGGTGAGTGTGAGGTGGGTGCATCCTGATAGTAAAATAAGGAATGAACCTGTTGATTTAATGGTTTACAATTATGCGGCGGCAAATGTGATTTATCAACTTTTGGGGGGTAATATAAGTGGGGAAAACATTAAGGCGGTTCTGAAAAAAGTATATCGTGGGGATGAGAGATTTTTAGAGGTTGACAAAAACGGAGAAGTGGTTGATGATGGCGGTGAATGAATTCGTGAGGAACGGAAATGATATTTGAAAGTGATGTAGACTTATTTTTTTTGTACGGGAGAAGTGGGCTAATCCCAAACGACAACGAGTTGGTTTGCGGCAAAAAACTCAACCGTGTGCAGAGTGAAGGTTTTTCCGATATGGGAACCGAGGTTGATTCGGGGGTGATGTTGAGTGTTTTGGAGGTCAATGCTTTGGGTGGTGATGAAAACCACAAAGTGGAAAAACAGGTGAGATTGCAGTGCGAATATGAATATGATGGTTCTCAGGCGATAGCGGCTTTTGTTGAGGTATACATCATGAACGCTTTCACAGGTGAAACTCCGTTGGAGAAAAAGTTTAAAGAGGCTTTGAGTGCTTATGATGTTTTGTTGAGTGGCGGGCAGGTATCGGGATCGCTGGGCGGGCGTTCATTCTCAAATTACACTCCTGCTGATTTGAAAGAAACGATAGGAGAATTGCGGAGTGCGGCGGCAAATGAACGGCATCGCGTCGCGGGTAACTTCAATAAAACCAGACCGTTTATAGTTGAATTACCGTGATGCTGGGATTTGGAAGTAAAAAAGACAAGGTGGTGGAGACAACGGCGGTGGCGGCAACAAGGTTGACGGCAAGGCATATATCTTTTTCTGGTGATGCACCAAGCTATCTTGATAAAAAAGGCTTTATGGAGAGATTGGGCGGTTTTTTGTCAGGCGGGGTTTTTGGCAATGCAAAAATGGCGGCTTATGATCACCATGAAGATGCCTATACACTCATATCTTGCTGTCGTGAAATTGCGGCGAAGTCACCTATCGTAGCTTCATATGTGAATGCAATTCAAAACAATATCACTTCACCTTCACCATCGGTGTCATTTATATGTGAAAGTAAAAGCGAAAAAGACAAGGAAGGTCTTGACAAGATTAAGATGCTTTGGGAGAAGTGGCGTGCGGATAAAAGTAATTTTTCGTCGACGGTAACGGCAGAGAGTTTTGACCAGATGTTGATAGCGGGGGTGATGATAGGCGGGGATGCGGTGGTGCTGCCTTACAAAAAAAAAGACGGCAAGATGGGCGTGCAATACGTTCCTGCGGAGTTTATTGGCTCTTCAAAAATGGACGGATGGGACTCGGAACATGCCTATGGTGTAGGCAGAGACAAATACGGCAATATTGATGCGGTGTATTTAAAAAAGGAGGTCGGATACAATCGGATTGCAATTCAAGATTGCATTTTCATCCGTCACAATCCGATTCCATTACGTGAAAGAGGACTGCCAGCGATTGCACCCGTGCTTGAATACATCGCAAGGTTGGATCGCTTGGACAATGATTTTTTGAAGATAACGGCTTTAGCGGCAAAACTTCAGGGGATTCTGGTGGGCGGTACTTCTGAGGCGGCAAAGAGTGGGGTGTCAACGGCAAAGCTTGACGCGGGCAATATCAAGATTTTTGACAAGGAACTAATGGATGAGGGTGGTGCGATTTTTCATCAGATGGACTCAAAAATGCCTAATCAATCTGTGGTTGCAATGCGTCACCAGATGATGATGACGGTATCGGCGGCGTTGGGGGTGGCTTATGAGACGTTGGTGCATGATTTTTCCAAGGCAAACTTTGCGTCAAGTCGGGGGGCGTTTTTGCTTGAGCGGGATATGTATGTGAAAATGGGGCGGTGGTGGCAAGATGAATACCTCCGACCACTGTTCAACTTCTGGTGGCATATGCAGGGTTCAAAAGAGGCGGCGGCGGCGGGGGTGAATATCACCGATGCGATCTTGACGGCGGTGAGCAAACCCAAATTTGATACGCGTGGATGGGAATCGGTTGATCCAAAAAAGACAGCGGAGGCTTATTTGTTGCTGTTGAAAGATGGCATAATTTCCCGTGAGACGATAGCAAACAAGATGGGCTTTGACTGGGAGAGGGAGCAGACGCGTCTTGAGGGTGAGAGCAAAAAAGAAGAAAAAGTAGTTGACAATGAAGAAGAAGAGTGACAAGGTGCAATCACGAGTTGAATTTGGGAACAAAAAAAATGATGTACACTGCTATTTTTGCACAAGACGCGACTGGGTCAGTCGATGGGCGGCGTGTGCGGTTGAGTGGGATGGATTTGGATAGGGTGAACGGGGGCGGTGTACCTATCTTGACTAATCACAGTACTCTTTTTGAGGGCGTAAAGGGAAAAGTGATTAAGGCTGAGGTTGTAGGGCATAAGCTTATTGGCTTGATTGATGTTTACGATAAAGACTTGGCAGATATGATAAATTCAAGGATGGAGAAGGGTTCTGAGGTGGGGTTGTCCGTGGGTTTGGGGGTGAGATTTAAGGACGTTGATTGGGATAAGGAAAAGCGGGAAATTGTCTATGAAAAATCGACGTTAACGGAGTTGAGTTTGGTTGCAACTCCTGCTTTGACTGGTGCAAAAATACTAGAAAAAGCTGAAGAAAACAAACAACCTGAACCTACAACCTAAGATGGAAGGAATTTGAAATGAGCAATCATAACGTGAAGTTTGAGAACGGCGGGCAGTTTAAGGCGACGATGGACGTCGGCGGCGGCAATGCGGCTTTTGAGGCTTTGGTAAAGCGTGAAAAAGAGATGGGAGACGGGGGTAAAGATTTTGCATCGTACGATGCAAAAAATCCTGATGCGAAGCTTGAGGCGGGAGCGATCAACCAGAAGTTGGAACAGAGCGTCGGCAAGGTGAACTTTGATGCACAAGAAAAGCAACCAGAGGTTGCAAAGGTGGAAGATAAGCTTTCTGCTGGTGATATTGCACGCAATGCGTGTGCTTTGGCGGGGGTGAAGCCAGAAGGGAAGGCTTTTGATGAGAGTGTGGGCAGGGTTTTTTCCCTAATGGAAAAGAACCCCACGATCTCGGCGTCGTCGATTGAAGCTTCAGAGATGATGAGATTGCAAAAAGCTTCATTAGAAATCGATAAACAGCCTGAAAAAGAGGGCTTTGATTTGAAAAATGCTGGGCGTGTGGTTGTCGGTGATAAGGTGGCGGGGGAGCAACCAGAAGCGGCGTTTGATGTGTCACTTGCCTCACAGATGTTGCGATTTGGCATTACAGACAACCCAGAGTTGAAGGGTATTGTTGAGGGGGAAAACGAATATGCTTTTGATTTGCGTTCTGCTGGTGGGCGGGAAGGCGGGAGGGCGGCTGACAATGCCTTTATGTCTTTGATGGCGTTTGCGGGAAGTAAAGAAGAGCGTGACGATAAGGCTGAAAAAGGTCTTTTTGTGTCAAGTGCTAATCACAACTTTGACGTGAGAGTCACGGGAAGTGATGCTGATGGTAAGTCGTTGGTTGACACTCAAAAAGCGAAGGTGTTTTCTCGCTTTTTTGTCCCTCACCTTGCCAAACAACTTGGGCTTTCACCGACGATGGTGAAGAAGGGCGGCGGGGATTATCGTCAGGTTGCGGTGCGTGTGAGTTCAAATAAGATTTTGCACAAGGGCGAAATGGTGAATGCTGAAGAAACACTTTTTAGGACAGATAGCAACACCTTTAAACCCAAAAGGCTCACGACGAAGGTGGTTTTGAGCAATTTGACTGAGATTTATCAACCTAACATTGTGGGCATAATTCGTGATTTGCTCTTGAAGGGCGTCATTGCGGAGATGCAAGATGTGATTTTGACGGGTAGTGGGTCTGGAGAGGAACCAAGGGGATTGATTAACTTCACTTCAACCGCGGCAAACCTTGGGGTTTCTGCGGCTTTGAATGTGGCGGGTTTCAACGGCATTTCTCAGACATTTGCAGGTCAGACTGGGTTGCAATTTGATCCTTATTCAGTGAGGGTAATCACCAGTAAAAAGGTTGCGGACTACTTGAAAAGTGAGCAAAGGGTTGTTAATGGGTCGGCTTTTTGGAAGGGTTCGAGTTTGACATTTACAGATAAAACGGGCGTAATCGATGATGACTATGTTGCTATTTCAGCTTACGGTATGCCTAAGAATGGTGCGACAGAACAGTTGTTGATTTTGCAACTCATGGATGTGTTTATGCTTTATTGGCAAAATGCTAATATATTGATTGATCCGTTTGGCGTGAATGCGGATAGGGATGCGATTTCAATAACCTTAAATGCCTATTGGAACTTGGGGGAGGCATATAACGGTGCGGCGGGTGCGGTGAAGTGTAACAATATTGCTTGATGAAAGGAAGTGATGATGAGTAAAACAGTTGAAAGTGTGAAGATGTATGCCAAAGTGCCTTTTTTCAAGCCAGACGGCGAGATGGTTAAGGCGGGGACGGTGGTGACAGAAGAGGATGCGAAGAGGTGGGCAGTAGGTTCTCAACATATCACCACCGATCGTGACAGTTGTGAAGATACAACCGTGCATGTGCCTCAGGTGCAATTGCAACCTCAGGTAGGCGGTTTGTCGCAAGATGAGGTGGCGATTTTGGTTAAGAAGGTTGAGGAAATATCAAAAGAAAACCAAGAGATGAAATCACAAATAGCAAACTTGAAGGGTGCGTAAGATGGCACAGTTGGTTATAAAAAAACTAGTCAACCAAGAGTTGATTATTGAAGATGCGACGGTTGATGAGGACGGCAACTATGTTGTGGACGTTGATGATAGCGTGGCTGAGGTGAGGGGGTATTTTACTCAACTGGGGGTTGATGGGGAAAGGGTAAAGACGAAGGCTGATGTTGATGCGGAGAGGGTGCGTCGTCGCAAGAGGGGACTCAGAAAAACACAACCAGACCAATCAAACCAATCGAAGAAAGGTAAATAAAAATGACTAACGTAACCACGTTTGCGGGTTTTAATAGGGCAATTATCACGCCATCTGGCGGCGATGATGCAACGGTTTGTTTGATTGAAGGTGTTTTGCGGGGTGATTTGGCTGAAGAGAGGACAGAGAGTGATGCGTTTTCAGGCAGTAGTGAGGTGATTGCGACTTTGTTAACTGCGGGAAAATCAACTTTGACGTTAAGTGTGAACCAAACGCCACCCGAATTGTGGCGGTTGTCGGGTGGAAAGGTGATAGTTGATACGACAGGAGCAACGGGTCCTAGGTTGCATTATCCTTCTTCACAATTAATAAAAACCGATCCAGAAACACCCCAGATTTCATCCAGAAGTGGTTCTGCCATGTTTTTTGAAGGCAACAACGCGGGGGATGTGCCTGCGGACGTAGGTCACATCTCTTTTTACGTGCAAATGACGCAAGGCACAACTGATTACACATTTTCATCCGTGAAGGTTTGGCGGGTGGATGGTGGTTATATCAAAGAGGTTGCAAACGGCAATGTTCCTGATGTTGGTTTCCTCAACCGCAAGTTGGTATATGAAACAACAAACTTGAATTTGACAACTACTTCTCATAGCTTACGAGTTGACGGTTTGACCCATTTTCATATCAGTGCTTATTCAACTCAAGAAAAAAATACGGATATAGGTAAGTTTTCACAGGGTGGTCAGGGAGAAACGGTGGGCTACTTTGTTGATATGTACGAGAGTGGGCAAGGTCATTCCGTTTTGCGAATTCCGAATGGCGGTATTATAGGAAAAAGACCATTCGTGTCACTCATGTTGGTGGGAGATACACCAGAAGGTGGTTCGAGTCGGACTGTTCTATTTCCAACTGTGAAATTGAAGCCAATGGGTATGCCTGGCTTTGAGGCGAGGGCGTTCACAGAGACTGAATTGGAAGTTGATGTACGTAAGAGTGGCCTTATCGGGGGCTACACACATCAACACATGCTTGTCAACATGACAGATTAAGGTGGAGTCGGCATGTGGTTTTTTCAACGAAAAAGTTTTATCATCCGTCAATAACAAACGCTCTCAAGGTTGACGGCGACGACACAACCTATAGGTGTGTGTACACGTATGTGAGAGAGAGTGATGACGGCGTGACCAATTCACAGCACACCATCACAATCCCAGAAGAGGTTGAGGGGGCGATAAAGACGGGTGCGAGATTGACGATCGACGGCACAAAGCGGTTCAAGGTGCAACGTATAGTTGCGGCTGAAAAGTGGGGTAGAAAGGGTGGTATGGGAGAACTGACAATCTTTTTGACGGAAGAGGCTTGAGATGAAAACAGCATTTTCTCATGATTTGAATAAGCTGAAATCAATCGTTTCGGCGTGGGCAACCGATAAGGGCTTCGAGCAACCGACGGTTGCACCCGATCCGACTCCGTGGCTTGATGAGGATGTGGATAGGGACGGTAAAAAGCGTGTTCATATCATCCCCAAAATTGAGACAGGGGTTGAAGTTGTCGGCGGTTCAGATTTTGGGAAGGAAGTTGAGGTGTATCGGCATTTTCAAGTTTTGTTTTTTTGGAATGTCTCGGGCGATATAACGGTTGAAAGTTGGTGTGATTTCCGTGATGAGATAGATGGGCTTTTACCTATTATTATCAAAAAAACGCGGCGAGAAGTTGAGTGGGTGAGTGAGAGTTTAGATTTTGCGGATAATTTGGGTAATGTAGGTTCTGGCAACCTGCAGTTGTCGGCGGTGCTTAAAATTGCGTCAAGGGTGGTGACCTTGATATGAAAAAAAAGAACAAATACAATGAACCCCACACCCACATCTTTCACGCTTGGCGTTATGATATAGTTTTGGATAAGTGGACCCGACCTGCAACCTTGAAAGACTACCAGAGGTTGACTTGGTTTCCTTACGAGTTTCTGCGTTTAGTGTACATCTTGAGGGTGTGTATGTATCCGAGGTGTACGCTTTTTGAACTTTTTAGGATGTGGGTGAAGGGCGATTTACCGTCTTTGATGAGAAAAATACATACGATTCTTCTTTATGCAAGACCCGAAAAAGGTGACGGGATTGCGGCGGCGAATACAACCGTGACGGATATGGAGGTGCTGAGTAAGATTGAACAACAAAAAGCAATCAAGGCGTTTCTGGTGTTAATTCAGGCGGGGATGAGTGTATGTGATATTGTGAATTTGACGGCTTATCAGGCACACGTTTTGCAATCAGGGATTGGTATTGAGGAGATGAAGAAGAGTGGTAATTTTGATCCAAAACAACTAACCCAGATGGACGACCCGCTTAATCGTACACCAAAAAGTGGAGGTTGATATGGTCGGCAGGACAGAAAAAAGAAAAACAGAGATAATAACGGACGGTGATTCGCGGGGTTATCAGAGGTCTACAAAGGCGGCGGGCAAGGCGAATGACTTTTTGGTAAGTAGTTTGAAGAAAGTCACAAACATTGCAACTGCGGTGTTTGTGGGGTTGTCGGCGGCGGTGGGGGTGGCAATAAAGGCGTTTGATGAACAGATAAGGGCAGAGAGAAAGTTAAGAAACGCGTTGCAGAATTCAGGGCGTGAGGTTGAGAAGAACACAGCTTACCTTAAAGAGCAGGCGGCGGCGTTGCAAAGGGTGACGGATATTGGTGATGAGACCACACTTGCATTGCAATCACTGATTGCACCCGTCAAGTCTTTGACGGTTCAGGGGATACAGAGGGCGACAAAGGCGGCGATTGATATGGCGACGGCTTTGGACAAGGGGCTGACTCGGACAACGCGGCTTTTGGCACAGGCTTTGGAGGCTCCGATCGCGGGGCTTACGACTTTGCGGACGAACGGAATCGAGTTCACGGAGGAGCAGAAAGACCTCATTAAGCAACTGGTGAACACCAATCGCACATTTGAGGCACAAAGCATCATCCTCAAAAAAATAGAGGATAGGTATGGTCGTGTGAGTGAGAAGCTGGCAAAAACACCACTTGCAGTTGTACAACGTGTGAAGAATGAGTTTGGTGATATTTTGGAGATAGTGGGTGATGTAGCGTCGGAGGCTTTGGTGCCTTTCCTCTTAAGGTTGAAAGATATGCTACAATCTTGGAAAGAGAATGAGGGGGCGATAAGAAGGGTGACTGAAATCACGCTTGACCTTATTAAGTTTTTAGGTGTTTTCCTTACCTTGGCACTGGGGGCAAGGGGTATTGTTGCGGTGACGGCGGCGGTTAACCTATTAGCGGTTGCATTTAGGACGGGCAGAGTAGCGGCGTCGGCGTTTTGGGGCAGTGCAACGCTGGGGGCGTCGCTTTTGATAACGGAGTTTGACACGATAAATGGTGCGATTGAACACTTGATTTCTCGCTTTAAAGTTGCAACAAAAGAGAGCAAGGGTGTTGTTGACCCTCGCGGCGGCGGGCGGTTGACGCCAGAAGAACAGCTTGCGGCGTTTAGAGGTTCACAACAACCAGAAGTTGAAGAGGAGGAGGCGGGGGCGGCGTCGGGATCGGGCGGGGTGCAACCTGTGAATAGAGAAACACCACAACCATCGGGCGAGTTGCAAATTGACGGGAGTGCGGGGCTGTCCGATCCGAACAGCACGGCGGCGTTCCGTGCGGCAAACGAATCCAAAACAGAGGCTGAAGTCGAATATAGGGAAAAACTGAAGGAAATCAGGCAAGAGGCTGATGATGCGGAGAGGGAGAGGCGAGAAAAAGAAGAAGAAGAGGTGAAGGAACACAATGCAACGCTTTTTCAACGTGCGGTTGATTTTGGCAAAAGGCTTGCAGACCTGAGACAGAAGCGTATCGAGGAGGAGAAGAGGGCTGAAGAGGCTTTGCGTGATTTCAAAATCAAGGCGGCGTCCGACGCGGCGACGGGTGCGGCACGTGTATTCCGATCTGCATTACTACATCAGGTTGCAACTTTGATAAAGGCGGTGCCTGCGTTGTTTGTGGCACAGGGGGCGGCAACAGGTGGAATATTCGGCTTGTTTGCTACTTTGGCAAAGGTGGCGGCGGTTGTCGAGCCTTTGCGGACAATACATGATATTCTCTCGTCGGAATCGCCAAAGTTTCATGAGGGCGGGACGGTAAGGGCGGCAAAAACGGGAGGTGAGGTCACGGCAACACTTCAGGACGGCGAGACGGTGTTTTCGAGGGGAGACACGCACAAGTTGATTAATAGGTTGTCGGATAAGCTTGAGAGGGGCGGCGGCGGTGGGGTGTTGCGGGTGCTAATAGGGGTTGAGGATGAGGAGGGAATGGTAAGGTATCTTAGAGGTAAATTGGCAGAAGACACAGAGGAAAAGGATTTGATCACATGAGTTATCATTTTGTGAGAAATGTATCGGGTGGGTTGTATAATTTGGACTACACCACACCACACCAACCAGTTGTGCAATTTCCGATAAAGCGTGGCAGTAAGCAAGATGGGGTGATGTACAACGGCTTACCTTATTACGTGAGAACACCACCGTATCATGAATTCAACTTGTCGTTGCAGGGTGCGAATGATTTGGATGTGACGGCGTTTACGACCATGTTTTCATCTAATGCACCAATAACGTGCAATTTAGTTGGAGGCACGCACGCGGGCGGGTGGTCTCAGGGTGAGGCTGATTATGGTCTCGCGGCGGTGTTGCGTGGGACTTTTCAGGCGGTGCCTTTGGGGGATTTGATAGTGCAGAGCATGAACAACCCTTATGATCCGATTTTGGATGAGGGGGTGGAAAGTCGCGTGTGGGTTGTCACTGCAAACTTTGGGATAACGGTATGAGCGTACTAGACAACTTATCGTTGTACTTTGGCAAACTGGGTTCAAACAGTACCTTCAACCGTTTTGGCGATGATTTTGACGTGAAATACGTCGGAAATTCACATGATATAGACTGGGCAGACGTCTTAAGCTTGACCAACACCACACCTTGTCGGACTGGCAAATACGATAGTTTCATATACAAAGCGGGTGAGTCGGCTTTGGAAAGGTGGGTTTTACGTGTGAAAAAGAGGGTGGTGGTTTTGGATTATTACGGGGCAAACTTTATTTTGAGCAAGGGAACGGGCAACGGTAGAACGGTTCTTATGTTTGGGCGGGCAAATGAGGTGATAGAGAAGAGGGATTATGATGAGATTGTGATAAAAAACGTTCTTTCTCATTACTGGAACCGACCACTTGATACAACTTGGGGTAGCAATGCGGAGTATAGAGATGGCTTTGCAAAGGGGGCGATGGGGTATCAATTCCCTAATAGTGATTTTGACGGCGGCAACGAATCACTTGATATGCATCCTTCACCACAAACGATAGGCGGCTACCTGCAGTTGCAAAGCATGATAAACGGGAGGGGTTATTATGGCGTTGATTTACCAAATATCTCACATAGCAACACACTTACAACCGACGCGGGAAGAAGGGTAGAGGTGGACTATTTATCGGTGAAAGAGATTGAGAGTGCAAAGGTCTGTAATTCAATCTGGCTGAGGGGGATAGGCGATACGAGAATGGCGGTATTTGATCCTCAGAGCGTTTTGGAATACGGCGAAAAGAAGCTTGATATAGGCGGGGTGAGAGTGGAATCACTATCAGAAGTTGCAAAGATGTTCACGCGGCGGGCGGCAAGGCGTATTGAGGTGAGATCACCAATTGACTTTTCCTTCCACTTTTACGGGAAAAACCAAGGTAATCTTGTGACAAGAAACTTTCAGAGGCAGATAGTTTCTGATTTGGATGCGGGGACTTTGGGTATGCAACTTAAGATGGTAAAGATTACGAATGGGAGTGAGGTGGTGGATAACGCGGGAGAACGATTGCCAGTCTGCTATTTAGTGGACTGGCAAGGTGGGGATGGGGTGTTGCATTTTAGAAATGCGGTGAGTGGGGTTTTTGCGAGAGATGAGAGAGGGTTGTGGAAAAAGCATGTTGGCTACGATGTGCAATTTCAATCAAATACACGTATAGATAGAGTGATGACGGTGCCACAGGTTCAGGCGGCTGAATGGTTTGCGTTTTTTGAGGGGGTTTTGGTGAACGGCGGTGTGGCAGGACTACCCTTGGTTGTGCAAGACCTCGCGAATCCTCCACTTGACTTTTACAAGGCTGAGTGGTATTTACAGAGTACAAGATACGATGTTTTTCATGACGTCATGACGACGGTATGGGTGGACGGGGCGAATATGACGTCGTCGCAATTTTCAGAAAGGCAACTTTGATGGGCAATAATGCACTGAGAAAAGTAACACCGAATAGCGTTTTTCCTGCTGATGGAGCGGATCAGTATTTTACAGCTTTAAGTGGTGATTTGTATCCAAGAGATATAAGCGGCAACGTCGCAAGCGGAGCGGCTAACTTGGGTTCACCTACAATTCCTTGGGGAACGATGGCGGCGGGCGGGCTTGTTTTGGGCAGTCAGACGGTGAATGAGGAGAAGATAAGGCGTCTTGATGACCTTCTCACGATACAATCTTTAGGTGTGTACCATGTGGACAAGATAAGCAATCCGACGAATAGAGTTTTATACACTGCACCTACATTTTCAAGTGCAAATACCAAGATGAAGGCGGTTGTGTTTTCATCATTTTATGTGAAACAAGGCGTTGTGGTGAGGAATGTGAAGAGAGCAAATGCAACCTTGAGTATACATATGGCGGGTTTGAAAATGGGGCAATATTCACTTCTGGATGACACACCGACGGTTGGCGGTGCTTCAGAATCTTCTGGCTTTTATCAAAAGATGGTGTGGCAGGAGGACTCGACAACGGGGAACACAAGCGAGGCGGCTTCAACTGGAGGTGGCATTGTGGACTTTTACACATCGGAGGGCTTTGGCTTCAACACGGCATCGGGGGCGACTGGGTTGGTCAACCTAGGGGCGAACTCAATATCGATGGCAAGGCTTTCATCAGGTCAGACAATTTCACTTGCGAACATTGCAAACGTGACTTCTGATTTTGAGTTTGCGGCGGCGATCCTTCTTACAACTTAAAGGTGAAAGAATGGACTCGGTCAAGATTAAAATCACTACCAAAAACATGTTTTCTCGGCGTGGTAAGTCTGAGTTGCTGGGGGCAAAACCTCAAACTTTTGCACAGCGTTTTCCGTCGACGTTTTTCACACCAAAACATCTTGACAGACTGAGGCGGCGGGCGGCTAGTCGGGGGCTGAGGAAGGCAAGGCGGGTGGCAGAAAAAGATATGAAAAAGCGTCTGAAACTTCCATCAAGAGTTGTAAAAAAAAGGGTGAAGGCGATCCGCTTGAAGGCGTCGGCAAGAGGCAACCCAGCGTTGTTTATAGGTGAGAACAGTGTGAAAATTGAGGATACAAAATTCACGCTTAAGATGAGTGTGGGCGGGCGGGGCAGATTGCGTGCAAAGAATCCGTTCACGGGGAAACTTGAGTATCCTGCGAGGGCGTTTATAAACCCCAAAAAACCAACGAACATTTTGAGAAGAGAGGGCGGGCAGAGGTATCCAGTTCGGACGGCTTACTGGTCTGAGGCTAGGAATGGGCTTTTTGGGAGTGAGACGGCAACACGCGAGGCGTTCATGAGAAATGCAACCAAAGCGGTAGCGGATGAGGTGTTCAGGGATTATATTTTACAACTAGACAAGGCAGATAGGAGAAAATTCGGATGATATATGAATTCATGAACAACCCTTTGTGGGATACGTGGATAAGATTAATACACCTAGAGATTGAACTTGTGGCGAGTCAGGTGGGCGTTTTTTCCTATTTTATGAACCCTGCGAATAAGGGAAACGGCAACACTTCACATCCGATGAGGCGGGTTGGTGATAGGAAGGTGAAACCCGAAAAGCAAAGTTTCATCTCAAGGTTGATATTTGTAGAGATAACGAGTGTTTTGATGACGGTGATGATTTTCTCGGTGATGCGTTCACTTGGCAAGATTGATATAGACTTCATATCTCAATTTTCATACATGAATGAGTTTATATTTTGCTTGGCTGTTCTGGCTTGCACGCTAGGGTTTAAAAAGGTCAAGGATTTAGGGGTTGATTTGTTTTCGCTTTGGAGAGGAGGTAGACGATGAGTTTGAAGGAACATTTGTTTTATACACTATTCACAGCAACTGTGAGTTGTGCTTTTGGTCTGTTTTTAGTTGGTGTTTTGTACTAGGAGAAGTTAGATGTTGGGCGAGGTATTTGTAAGAGGGGTGATGACAGTTGTGGGTAAGTTTTTGGGCAATGGGAATGAGGCAGACGAGAGAAAAAAACAACTTGAAAGTGAATTAATCGCGTTGTTTGAAACTCAAATAAAGGGGCAGTTAAAGGTTAATGAAAAAGAGGCGGCACATCGTAGCGTTTTCGTGGCGGGGTGGCGACCATTCATAGGCTGGGTTTGCGGCGTGTCGATAGCGTATACATACATTTTCAGACCAATCGCAACTGATGTTGCGGCGTTTTATGGGCGGCATCTCTTCTTGACGGAGTTGGATAGCGGGGCTTTAATGGCGTTGGTGACGGGGATGCTGGGGCTTGGTGGCATGAGGACGTATGAAAAGTGGCGGGGGGTGAGTAAATAAGTTGACACGTACACCAAAAAGTGGTAGAAGAGGTTTGTGGGGATCGTAAATTCCTATGCTTGTGACGGCAAATCCTCTCGGGGATTGCTTTAAACGATCCCCACAACCATATGTTGCAGATTGGAGCAGTGGTAGCTCGTCAGGCTCATATCCTGAAGGTCATGGGTTCAAATCCCATATCTGCACCCATTTTTTCTACGAAAGGTTGAGTTGATGACTTATTTTGAAGAGGCTTTGGCGTTTGTGATGGAGAAAGAGGGGGGTAATAGGAAAAAAGGCGGGTTCACTGATGATAAGGATGATGCGGGGGGCAAGACCAAATACGGCATATCAGAAAAGGCACACCCAGAAGTTGATATTAAAAAGCTTACTCGGAAACAGGCAGAAGATATATATTTGGAAAAGTATTGGCTGGGTAATAATTGTCACAAGATGCCTCATGCGGTGGGCTTCTTCCTCTTTGATACGTCAGTAAATCTTGGCAATGGTCAGGCGGGGGAGATTTTGCAACGTGTGGTTGATGCGGATGTGGACGGGAAGATAGGCGACAAGACGATCGCGGCGGCACAAATGATCGAGGTGGAAACCGTCTTGAAAGAGTTTTACGAGATGCGGGTGAAGTTTTATGAAGATATAGCGGAGAAGAGAAACAACCATAAGTACCTCAACGGCTGGTTGAATAGGGCGTCGGATTGTTTTGAAGAGGCAGAAAAACTCGTTGAAGTAGAGTAAGATGGCTTTTACACACGACTCCACAACTTTTGATATACATTACGATGACACAGATGATAACGACACGGCGGCGTTGCTTGCCTATATAGCGGCGACTCCTGCACTTCAACCTCACTGGGTATATGCTGACGGTGTTTTGACGACTGGTAAGGTTTTACGCAATGCGTCGGATTGGAGGGGGAAAATTACACTCCATAGGTTGAATTTACGGTTCGTCGGTTCTGGTGGTTTTGGGGCAAGGAACAGGACTGCGAGAGCAAACAAAATTCATGCAACCTATTGCACGATAAGATATGAGGGGGATTCTTATACATCTGCGGGTTTTGATGGGGTGTCAGGGCAAGATGTAGACCTTTCCTTTTCAACTTTTACTAGTCTGGCAAGCGGTTTGGCGAGTAATCAGGATTTGGTGAAGTTTGTCAGAAATGAGAGGGTGGGTGCGACTATAAAGATGGACGGGGCTTCATTCATTCAACTCGGAAATGCAACCGTAAGTTTTAGGCTTAATCCGAACGCGGCGACCATCAAGGGGTTGTCGCTTGAAAATAAAAGTGAGAGCGGTGCCTTTCAACTTGCATTGGGGACGGAAAACAACACCAAAGGCACGTTTGAGGATTTGACGTTGAGGGGTATAAGTTCTTTAGGTAACATTGGTGGGGCAGGTTCAAAAAATGCAACTTCGGAGATAGATTTTATACGTATGACAACCGATGTCCGAGATTTCAATTTTCCCGCTGGTGGTCAAGGAGGAAACAATTATATTGATTGCAGTTTTGACGGTCATGCCTTGCCTGCCAATTTCAGAGGGAGGTACCACTATGATACGGCTTTGAGTGAGGTAGACCAATACAATCGCTTTTTTGCATCGTACGATGCAAAAGTGATTGATACAACCTTGAATGGTATTGTTGGTGTGAAGGTGGTGGTGCATAGGTCAACAAATGAAGAACAATTTGATGTGTCAACGGCGAGCGATGGGACGATTACAACTCAAAGGGTGTTAATTGCTGAATTCACGGGGCATAATGTTGCGGTGACTTATTCAGATTTCAAGATAGGTTTTTTGAAGTGGGGAAAATCAATTGTGACGGGGGTGAAGGCGTTGCAAAATGGCAAGATTGAAGATGTTCAAGTTTTGATTGATGACGGCTTCATCGTGGAGCAAAACCAAGGAGTTGTGAGGGCGAGGCAGTTTGTTGCATCGGCGAATGATGCTTATGAAGGGTTAATCTCAACATTTATGGATGCTTACGATGGGGTTAATACCGTCATACCAGTGACGGTTGAGGCGGGAGATATTTTATTCTTTGGAACGCGTAAGGTCATTTTAGACCCTGGAGCGTTGTCGGTGATATATTTATCAGTGACGGAGGTCGTCCTGAAGGTCAATTCTGCAACCAGAAGCTTAAACATCAATGTGCGGACTGAGGGGGTTTATGAAGAGGGGGGCAGACCTCTTCCATCTTCTGGCGGCGTTGATGCATCGGCACATTCACCAATAAACACGGGGATAGTGATAGCCAGCAATACCGACCTCATTCTTAAGTTTTATGGTGTGGACGAGGTGGACGTGTCGGATACGTTGGTAAATGCCAGAAATCTTGGGAGTACGGTGGGGCGGTTGTTTGCGGGGGTGATAGCGGGCTTTAGAAAAGACGCGAGTCAATCAACGTCAGAACACCCCATTTATTTTAGAACAAAGCGATCGGAATGGGCGAGTAGACCACAGATACACTTTTCATACACAAACGAAGGTGTGACGTCTGTAAAATCTGTTGATTTGGTGACAAGCGGAAATTCACAAGAAATTACGTTGACGCAATCAGAGCGGATTGCCACGATTGAGGCGGGGGTAGCACAACTTAAGAGTGAAATTGACTTCATCTTCTCTCTTGTCTCGAGAACGGCGTCGGTGACGTCACACCATAAGGTGTCTACGGGTGGTGATATAAACGTGATAGGCGGCTCGGCAGTGCCAGATGCAACCGCAGATGGTGATATTTTGGACGGCTATAGGATTTTGAAGGGGACAAAGACGGGTGATTTAATAACGGCAGATTCGTCGGGTTCTATAGAAATCAAAATCTGGTTCAAAAAGTCGGATTATGTTGACGGATTCTGGTTTCCTTCACTCACCCAAACCATCCCAGAAGCCACGCTTTCAAATGCAATAATCAAACTTTATGGTGAAGGTGAGGGACATTCTCCCACAGAAGTTGCATCTGAGGCTTTGGGTGCGGAGTCTGCGGGGGTGTTTTCTTTTGAAGCGTTCAATTACGATCCCTTGAAGCCAGTTTATAGGGATTTTTTCTTCGGAAATGCAAACGTGAGAAGCATAACCGTTGCTGTGACGGGAACACCAAATGCAACCGCTGGTGTGTATAAACTCAATGCGAATCCACGCGTGGAGAGGCGGGGTGATGTGGTGACGAGGACGAATCTGCAGGCGGTGAATTTGGTGCAGGTCGGCGGGCTAACCACAACAAAGGCGGAGTTGACTTCTGGCGGCGGCGGTGGTGGGGGCGGTGGAGAGGTCTTGTATGAAGAAAGACAACTTAAAAGTGTGAATGGCAACCTGCTTACCTTTGCGGCAAAGACGGGTGAGGTGGCTGACACATTCCATAACAGGTCAATCTTGGTTGAAAAAGACAACCGTCGCGAGACCTATTTGATACAGGCGGCAAGTGTACAATCTGGAGATGTAACAATCCACGTTAATGCCAATCGGCAGGGTCTGGCGGCGAATGATTCGATTAAGATTTATGATAGGCTGGACATGCCTTCACAACACAAAATCGACACAAAAACTGCGGGATTGACGACGGCTGAGACGGAGGCGGCGGTGCAGGCAGGTCTCTTATCGGCTCCGAATACAACCAAGGCGGGTTATAAGTTGGATTTGACGACAACTTATATTGAGGACGCGGTGAAGAAGGCGATGGATGAATTGTCGGATACGGTAAAGAACACCTATAAGTTGTCTTTGTCGACTACTCAGATTGAAGATGCGGTGAAGGCAGGTCTGTTGGCGGCACCCGATACAACCAAGGCGGGTTATAAGGGGGCAGGAGGTGAGGCGGCGACGGTGGATATAGCTGCGATAGCGGCGGCGGTGGTGGAGGCTGTTTTGGCATCGGCGGTTGCAAAAAAACAAGATGTTGAAGACAACAGACAGTTGACCGATCAGATGTTCATCGATCAGGAGTAAAAAAATGAGCAAAGAGAGAATCGTGGGAGTGGGTACAGGGGGGACGGGGACAGTACCTTCAGGTCAGAAAATACACCATTCTCAAGTAGAGGGGCTGGACGGCAAAATAGACGCGATCGTTGATCCGAAAATATTGGCTGAAACAACGGCGAGGCAGAGTGAAGATGCAACCTTGAATAGTCGTGTTGATGCGGAAACATCGGCACGTATAGCGGCAGACAACACCCTCACAACAAACTTACAATCTGAGGTTGTGGCGAGGACGGCGGCGGTGGCAACGCGGCGGGATAAGGTGGTGTCGGTGACGGGGCTGGTGGTCAGGAAGAAAAAGGCAGACGGCACTTTTTATGATATGACGAGGGTGGTGGGAGGAACACCAACCTTTTCCGATGTATAATTTTTATTGACAAGGGTGGCTGGGGTGTGCTAATTTGTGAGCGGAGGGTTGCGTTTTGCTTTTTCTGACCAATTCGTTTTTCGCAACCCTCATACCTCCCATCATAAAAAATGCATTTTATTCAAAAAAAGAATTGACAAAGTAAAATGCGGGCGGTATCGTCATGGCGTTGAGGGGGAAACAAAAACAGAAAGGTCAGGTAATAATGGTACAGGAATTTGAAAGTAAAGATGAGTTGAAGGCGTATCTCGACGAGATTGTCCCTTTTTATTACAACGACGGCGGGCGGTCGGAATATTTCAAGGCGAAAGGCGTCGGCGATTGCGTTTTGAGGGCGTTGTGCATTGCCACGGGGAAGAATTACAAAGAGGGGTATAATGAGTTGAAGAAATATTGTAAAAATCCTTATCCGATACGGAGGCAGACCGAAAAGCATTGTAAAGAGTTGGACTCGTGGAAAAAAGATGCAAAAACTTTAGTGAGGGATGGTCTCAGCGACAAGGTGGGGTTGCATTTTCTGCAGTTGTGGAGTGGTGGGAAATTCGTCAAGACGGGAAAGACCACCGTTTGTGATCCGAAATTGCAAAAAGGTGTACACGTTTTGTATTTGAGAAAGCATTGGGTGACGGTAGTTGATGGGGTCTGGTTGGATTCGTGGGATAGCAGAGTGAAAACACCCTGCGTTGTACCAGGTATAGGCATTTTGAACTGGCGGGAGCCAGTAATCAAGCGAGTTATGACTTGGGTTGGAGGAGAAGTGTGATGTTGAAGATTTACAGAGATTTCAAGCGTTTGGAAAAAGTGATGAGGGGGTTGTATTTTGAAGATGACGAGGTTTTACAAACGGTTGAAAGTTTTGGCTTTGAGGGGAATAAGAGGGAGGGGGATGGAATGAAGGAGGTGAATGTGACGAAGGGGAGGAGGAAGATAGCGTGCTTTGCCTTTAAAAAAGATGGAACCTTTTATTTTTCTGTTTTAAGTCTTGATTTTCAATCTGAACTTTTAGAAAAGACAGAATATGGGGGAGGATATAGGTCATGTTAGGTCAGAGAGAAGAAGTTTTGAAGAGGTTTGAAGACCTCCAGAAAAAAATCAAAGAAGTTAATGCGGGCATACAGCAGAAGGATTGGTTGATTTTAGAGATAGATGCGGCTGGGTTTTCTTCTGAAGACAAAAATTCATCAGTCGATGTGATGTGGCAAGGTGAGGTGGTGGGGACAATAGTGGTGAGGTGGGTAAAGGACGTTGACTATTGCTACGTTGAACCAGACTTCACAAAAAAAATGAATAATCTTCAAAAAAGTTGTTGACAGTGCAGAATAGGGGTGGTAATGTAAGGTCATGAGGGGGAGAAAAACAAACGAAAGGTCAAGCAAATGGAAAATATCAAACTTACACCAAAAATGATGACAGCTTTTATAAACGAAGTTGAAGCCAGAATCAAAGCAGGAGAAGAAGTAACAATCGTCACGAGAAAGGGCAGTGACCCTTTTGAGAGGGTTGCAAACTTCAAAGAAGAAGCTCGCAACGGCGGCATCATGTTTAAAGAGGGATGGGGATTGCACAGCTTGCATCATCGGGGCATGAGAAAAATAAGTGAAAATGAATACTGGCAAATCGCCAAAAGCAGAAAATCTCCTGATTTCTGGACAACCAAGTTTATATTTAGAGGTGAAAATGCAAATCAATCTTAAGAAGTTCAGGGTGAACAGCGACTACCAAATAAAAGTGGCGGAGGCTGTGTTGAAGTTTTATCATAGGCGGATGATCGAGGAGACGGGGGGCATCGACAACGCAATCATGGTGTTCATTTTTGATACAAAAACGGAGATGTGGACAATGAATATTGCCTTTTTGTTGGCAGACGGTAGAAAAGTCAACGTCCGACCAATGCGATTCCGTGAGGGGTGGCACGGCGTGGATCAGGTTGCATCTTTGAATGTCAATTACCCACCGCAAAGCAACCTTGCGTTTGTCTGAGATGAAAAGACAACCAATCGTCAGGACCCTTTTTCCTTATGTAGGAGGAAAAAGCAAGGCATTAAAACACATCATCGACTACCTCCCTCAAGAAGGCAGAGTGATTTCACCGTTTTTAGGGAGCGGCAAGATTGAATTTGTACTCGCCAAACGCGGCGTTGATGTCTACGGCTATGATGCGTTTCCTGAACTTGTAAACTTCTGGTTGTGCGTGAAAGAGGACGCGGAGAAGGTTTCCGATTTGGCAGTTGGTCTGGGATTTCCTAACAAAGAAAAGTTTTTGCAGATAAAACGCGATTTGGGGGATTTTAAGCAGAGGTTATTGTAGGGGAAATGTTGAGAGAAATTTGACTGAAAATTGGGCAGAGAGAATAAAGAGTTTTTCCTTTCCTCATAATTTACATGTGAAACACCAAGATTTTATAGAGACGTTGTCAGGTCATTCTGGTGAGTTTTTTTATTGTGACCCTCCGTACTATAAAGGCGGCGGTTATTATGGGGTGAATGGCGAATATTGCAACGGTTTCAACCACGAGATGTTGCGTGATTTGTTGTCGAAAGAGGGGCTGTGGGTGCTGAGTTATGGCGATTGTGAGGAGGTGAGAGATTTATATACCAATTTCAGGTTGATTGAGTTGAAAATACCATACGGAAACAGAGGGCAGGTAGGCAGAGAACTTTTGATTTTCGGTGACGACGTCAGGTTTCTATTATAAAAAATGAATAATCTTCAAAAAAGTTGTTGACACAGCAGAAGAGGGGTGGTAATGTAAGGGCATGAGGGGGACAGAGTAAAGCGTAAAAGGTCACATTATGAACACATCACCAACGACAGATCAGTACGGAGAGTTGCAGAGGGCTTTTGACTTCTTCAACGAGAAGTTGTTTGACAATCAACTACCACAAGTCATGCTTACCATCACGGACTCAAAAAGGTTTGTTGGCACGTATTGCAAAGGTCTTTTTTATAAGGGCGGCGAAAACGAGAATCGTCTTGATGAAATATGCTTTAATGCGTCAAGCTTTGAAAATGGGGGTGAAATGGAGATTTTGAAGACGTTGGTTCACGAGCAATGCCATCAGTGGCAGTGTCATTTTGGCTTAAAGCCACCAAAAAGCAATCATCATAATAAAGAGTGGGGTGCAAAAATGGAGTCGGTTGGGTTGATTCCGTCTTCAACTGGCAAAGAGGGTGGGGATAAAACGGGTAGAAATATGAGTGAGTACGTCGAGAAGGGTGGTCGTTTTGAAAGGTTTGCAGAAGAATTTATAAAAGAATTCAACCTTGATTGGTTTGCGAGAGATATGTCACGGAAGGGGAGTGCAAAAAAGGCGAATAAAATCTGCTATTCTCACCTTTGCGAGGTGACTTGTGAAGAGGTGAAGTTTTGGGGGAAGCCAGAAATCAACGCAATTTGCGGCGATTGCGGTGAAAGATTCGAGGAGAAAGAGTGATTTTTTTCATCGTACGATGCAAAAAAAGGGGTAGGGGTAATCAACTGGGGCGGGAGAAATGAGTAGTAGGATGAGTGAAAGGCTAGAACATCTAACAAAGAGGTTGGGTTCTCGGGGGTTGGAGCTGTGGGTTAGGAAGGGGCGTATGGGGACTATTAAAGGTTGTGAAATGGTGCTGTTTATCGACGGCAAGCATAGCGGTTCAGTATCGCGTGACCTGAGCGAAGACGCTGTTTTCAGGGCAGGGAACCTAAACCTAGAACTTGTTGCGGAACTCTACGAAACCCTATTACGGCAGGCAAACCCAGAGGAGAGCCAAAATTGGATAATTTACCACCACTTCTGCCAAGACCTCCCAGACTCAGAACCCGAGCATTCCTACTCTGACCCCATTGACATCGCTGGAGGTGTCGGGCGGCTATACGGAAAGGAGAAGAAGACTAATGTTGTTCGTATTTGGATAAATGAAGATCGACTCCCTAATTTTATCAAAGAAAACTTCGGCGATGCCCCCCATTGGCTTCTAATGCCTCTAGTGGAGCGGTGGGGGAAAGCGTACTTTTACCTTCCTCAGACACTCGATTGCGACTTTGTCGCTCGTGAAATCGTGGAGGGGGTGTTCTGGGGAAGTAAAAGGTATGGTGCTCGTTTGGTCTCCTGTCGAGAAGGCGATCGACCGCACCTGTATATTTTTTTCCGTCAAGGGAAAAAAGACTAATTTGAGGAGAGAAAAAATGAGCGATGAATACAAACGGCAAGATCGGCAAGTAAATGAGGGGATTGAAAAGGCAGTATCGGCGGCGATGCATGTGCTTTTGTCACCACAGAAGCCAGAACAACCAGACTTGACTGACGACGAACTCAACCAGAAGGTGAAAAAGCTTGAAGATAGGCTTGAGGATGAGGGGGAACCGATATGGTCTCTTGACGACGTCGAGAACGTTGTCGAGGAAGAGGGCTTTACCTTTGGCGATATGGAAGATTTTCAATCAATGAACATCGGCGAGGTCGATATTTTGTATAAGGAAAAGGTGGTGGCGGCGGTGAATATGGAGAGGGCTTTGACCATCGTCGGCTTTAAGAGGGTGTGAAATAAAAATGAATAATCTTCAAAAAAAGTGTTGACAATGCTCTTTTTCTGGGCTATCCTGCAAATGTTGAGGGGGAGACAAACAAAAAAACGAAAGGTCAAAATCATGACAGTTTTTAAAGTTAAGTCAAAAGAAGCCTCGCACCGCTATATGGGGGCTGGCGAGGTGTTTTTTATCACGCAAGACGACGAGGTTGTTGACTTGGTGTACACGGAGAGGCAGAATCACTTTCCTCTCCGAAATTTCACCTATACAGACACGCGGGCTATGGGCGATGAGGATTGGTCAATGTTTGTTAATTCTGTCCTGGACGATTGGAAAGAGGCAGGGCATGAAGTCAAGACGGGCATGGCGGGTTCTTACGAGGTGACAGAAATCTAATTTTGGGATAAAGGGGTGGGAGAGAGGAAGATGAAGATGATGAATAGGAAAAAGCCAATACCTTCAGTTCGGTCAATAATGAATATCCCTTTTGGCACTGAAGACTTTGCAAATTATTGCAAGAAAAAGAGAATACAATTCAAAGTTGTAGAAGTTTGCGATTTTGAAGAGGTGCGTTTTTATGGGCAGGGGTTGAAGGGCGGCAAGTGGAGGGGTGTTCTGGGCGAATCAAAAACGCGAGGAGTGAAAATCATCAAAACGATGTACGTGACTGACTACACCAATGAAGAGCATTTCGATCCGCTACCCATACCTTACTCTTTTGATACAACTCACGGTTGTTTTCCTATTGACGGAAGGGGATTCGGCGATGAATATTAAAAGAGAGATGACGGCAAAAGAGACGGCGGTTTTGAGCAAGGTGGATCACCTTCTTGCAAAAATTGAGGAGGAGGGTGATGTGATTTGCATTGAGGAGATGGGGGATGATTTTAAAAAACATGGGTTTGAGATTGAGTTTTCAAGTGGGGTTCCTGCGGGGGAAAATGCAACCTATGGGGTTTATTTTCAGGGAATAGAGGTAGCAGAGTTTGATGTTGAAAATGGCTTTTATTTAGACGGATATTCGGTGTTGGAGGAGGTTTTTCTTGATGGTGACGAGTAAAAAAAGAGTGACAATAACTGAAGAGATGCGGCATAAGGTGCGTTTTGCTCTTTATTATCCCATCAGAGGCGGTGGAAAACACGCTATGGTTGCAAAAGACTTCACGGCATTTACACCTTCTTGGATGAGCAATCTTCTCACGGGGGAATCTGAAGGCAAAAAATGCAATATTGAGCGGATTGAACACATTGCGGCGAGGACGGGGTATGACCTTGACTTTTTTATGGATGAAAGTCAGAAGGTGTGTATAGCGGAAATCGTCTTGATTTGTGCAAAGGAATTCAACAAGGGGTTGAAAAGCGGTAATAATCTCAATGAAGGAAAAAAATCATGATTGAAGAAACTGTTGACCATAAAGCAAAAAAGGCGTCTCCGTCTATTTTGTGGCGGGTTCACACGATGACCCCACGGCAAGCTTTCACGGAGAGTGAGCAAACGGACGACATGTTGCTCGGTTCACTCATCCATAGGTTGATTTTGGATGATGGCACAATAAGTGAGAAGTATCATCCTCTTGATTTTGGCAAGAGGCGGGGGACAAAAGAGTGTCAGGCGTTGGAGGAGAGGGGCATCACACCCGTACCACACAACTTATGGATGCGTGCAAAGTATGCGGCGTGGGCGGTTGAGTACAACAAAAGGGCAAATAACTTGATAAGGGCGGCGAAGAGGGTCGGTGACGTTGAGAAGAGGTTGCAAGCTGAGGTTGTATTGGGTGATACGGAGATTGAGGTCAATGGCGTTTTTGACGCGACCTTCACCGATGAAAAGGGCTTTTTTATTGTCGATGTGAAGACCTGTTCAAAAATGCCACTTAAGAGCGAATTTATCAAAAAAATAAGAGACGGTGGAATGGGGATGAAGGCGGCGGCTTATATGATGATTGCGGATTACAACCAACTCAAAAAAGCAGACGGCAACAACTGGTTCGTGTGGATTTTTGTTTCTACAACCTCACCCTTTGAAGTCAGGGTGGTTTATGCGGCGGCTGATGATAGAATTATTGCTGAGGGTGAGGTTGATTTTTGGGCGGCGTTAGAGAAATTCCGATGGATACAATCGCAAGATGAAATTCCAGACGAAAGGGGTACACATGACGGTATTGATTTAAGTGAAATCTGGTATGAAAAAGCACTTTACTCAACCGTTGCAAACCAACCAACACAACCAGAAAGCGAGTTTGATGATGAGTAATATTGGACACAACAACCCTCCTGCGGCAGAGTTTGAAGATATTCTACTGGAGATTGAAAACATGAAGATGGGTGGGATTGAGGAGGTGCAACAGGCGGTGATGGAGTTGAAGGATGGCTTGACTTTGACGGAAGCTGAGTTGAGAGATGAAGAGCATTTAATCCTCAGGGAAGAGGATGTACATGGCTTGAAACAACTTGAGGTTGATGCATCTCAACTGCTTAAGAACATAAATAATGGCAGAATCGGAATTGACAAGAGGTTGCAATCTTTCAACGATCACAATCGTGGGGAAATTAAAGAAATAACTCAGCATTTTGAAAAGCTGAAAGGTCAGTTGAGAGACCTTCTTAAGGTTTCACAGCGTCGTGCAGAGAAGGTTGAGAGGGAGCGTCGTCAAGAGCAACTCAGGGTTGCAGAAGAAGAGCGACGCAAGGCGGAGGAGCAGGATAGGATTTTGCGTGAAAAACAACTCGAAGCACAGAGAAATGCTGATGAAAAAGAGGCGGCAAAGATTGCAGAAGAGAGGCGGGCGGCAGAAGAGTTGGCGGTGGAAGCAACGGCAAACCTTGGAGTTGCGGCGGCGGCGGCGTCAGAAGAGGACGTCGTCAAGAAAGACGTGTCTTCATTCTTGAAAGTTAAGAATGATGGGCATATAGTGCTGAGTACGGGTGACGACCTGCGGAAGTTTATGTATGAAAATCCACATCTGTTTACCCTAAATCAAGCTATGGTTGCAACAATGGCAAGAGAAGAGTTGACAAAACTCAAAAAAGCGGGTGGAAAGTTAGTCGGTGAAGTGGTCGAGATAGACCTCATTCCTGGCTTGAAAATCAACATCATAGAACAGGACAAAATGCGATGAATAATTCATGGACAAATGAGCAAGAGGAGATGCAGTCTTCTGTGCCTCAGAAAACTCAACCAAAAAAACAGCCTCTCAAAAAGAAAGAGAGCTCGGCGTTTGACAATGCGACGACGATTGGTGGCTTTGAAAATGACGACTCTTGGTTGCAAAAAAGGGAGGAGGTAGAGAGGGCGTATTTTGCTTTTTACAAGATAGGTCAACCCACAAGTGACCTTGATGGGTATTTGCACGCGGCGGGCGTCGGCTTCATGCAACAGTTTTTGATGGAATTACCATTCGGCAAAAAACAATTCCACGTTGCAAGATTTGCGGGTTCTTACACTCCTATTTTCTCTTATCACTCAAAACTTGCCTATGCTTTGAATTTACGGGGTGAGGATGGGAGGAAATTGGTCAAGAGGGTAAACTGCAACTTTAAGTATAATGACGATGGTGAACCTTTGACGTGCATTGCAACCATAGATACTCATGATGTTGAGGGGTTCGTGGGCTATGAAATCACCAAAACCCTTGCAAAAAGGATGGAGCAGAATTCAACCGAGAAGAGCATGTGGCGGCGAGAACCTGAGACCATGTGGGAAAAAACAACCTTGAGTAGAGCACTGGATAGATTGCAAGGGATGCAAGAAATCTATGATGAGACGGCGGAGACGTCTTTTGATGTGCAAAATTCAACCAAAAAGCGACCATTCGACTGAGAGGGATTATGAGTATATTTAAGAAGCTGTTCAAAAAACTACTGCCAGACCCCAATAGGATTGATTTTCTTGAACATACCTTTAAAGAGGGTATGGCGTTTTTAGAAATAAAATATAACCTTGAATACAACCTTAAGACGGGTAAGATGAAGTTGGGGTTGAGTTCAAGGACGGACGGGACGACCGACTTTACGGATAGGGAGGTGTATCTTATACAAAAACTTTTCGCACAATGTATCATAAGAAATAGACAAGAAGATGTGGGGGCGATGCGTCTTAAGGTTGAGAAGTGCGGCGATGAGGATAAA
The DNA here is from genome assembly GCA_929200455.1 of uncultured Alphaproteobacteria bacterium. Taxonomy (GTDB): domain Bacteria; phylum Pseudomonadota; class Alphaproteobacteria; order CAKMZR01; family CAKMZR01; genus CAKMZR01. The sequence continues at coordinate 28,576 of CAKMZR010000001.1, forward strand.
GAGGAGAGAGTGTTGCATTAAAAAAATGCATTTTATTCAAAAAAAGAATTGACAAGGTGAAATGCGGGTGGTAATGTAAGGTCATGAGGGGGAGAAAAACAAACGAAAGGTCAGATAAATGGTAGATTTGAGAAGTTTTAGGGTACAGCTGTACAAAGAGGAGGCAAAAGATTTATTGTTATATCTGCTGTCTCGTATTTTTCACGAATGGCGGGAGAAATGCCACAACCAAAAAAGCTTAGCTTATAAGCTCGGGCGGTTTGGTTTTGTGATGAGCGATGAGGATTTTGTAGGCGAAAAGGTCTTTGATGTTCTTTTCGGCAAATGCAGGATTGCAACCATAACGTTAAAGAGGTCGGTGGAAACGGTCGCAGTGCAATATTCTCAAGATGAGGCGGAGTGGGCGGATTTGGAAGAGGTGTCTTTGGTGGGTTATGAGATTTTTTCTGAGGGAGACGAATGATGGAAAATTGGAAAAAATATATTGTCTATGGGAAGCCTCTCAAGGAAAAAATCAGAGGCATTTTAGGCGGTGCGGAAAGGATGGGGGTTTATGTTTGCATGAGCAAATATGGACAAGTTTTAGACGTTTTTTCATGCCTTAAAGTCGATGAAATAAAGAGGGTGACGGGTTCTTCAATCTGTCTGGGCTATGTCTTTTTTGACAAGAAAAGGTGTGTTGTTAAATATCAAACGGGAGAAAAATCATGACGACGGCGAAGGATAAGGCGTTTATTGCCAGATTAAATTGGGTGAGGATGATGGACGGTTTAGTCGATAAGAAAATTGAAACTTTGAAGCGTTATTGGGAGGGCAAGGGGTACACTGTGACGTCTTTTGCTTTGGAGTGCGGCAGGAGTTGCGTGCCGTTCACGGTTTGGTCTGAGTACGGCGAAGGTATAGAGGGAAAAGTCTTTTTTAGTGCGTTTGTCGGGTGGACCTCTCAGAGGAATGGTCTGCCAGTGTTCAGGGTGGATCAGAACGGCGGCGATCTGAAGGGGTGGTATAGGCAAATCAGAGACGACGCGTGTTATCACGCAACAAAACATGCGGATTCAGACTTTTTGAGAGAGGAATGTGAAGATGAGTGATGATAAAAAAATGAATAAAATGCAAAAAAGTTGTTGACACAGCAGAACGGGGGTGGTAATGTACAGTCATGAGGGGGAGAAAAACAAACGAAAGGTCAGAAATCATGAGCATCACAATCACACTTAATACAAACGCAATCCAACAGGACACGGGCAAGGCGGTCTTGGTGAAAATCCCATCGTCAGATTCGGCTTTTTGGATTCCCAAGAAAATGGCTAGAAGCGGAAAGGGTAACACCCTCCGTTGTTGGTTCCCCACAGGAAGCTGGGATGTCAGAGTTGTAAGGTTGTCAACCAAGTGTGACAATGCCCAGCAGATGACCTCTCAGGAGTTGGCAGATGGCTTTTCTGGTTTGGAAGGAAAAGTCAGCTAAGTGGGGGCAGGGGTGGGAGGGGTGGGATTTCATTAACAGGAGTGGGAAGAAAAGGACTTTGACTATGAAATTCGATTATAGAAACAGTGAAAACGGCAAAGGGCTTAAGAGGCTTTTGTCGCACGATGACTCCGAAGCCATCATAACTGCCGCAACAAACCATATCCGTATACATGGGGATGGCGGTTATGCTATGGGAAAAGCTATAACTTCTCAACAAAAAGACACCGTCCATGCGGATATGTCACTTGCCGAAAAAGGTATAGAGGGGGAAATGGCATTGATGGTAAAAACACTTCATCGAGTACTCGACAGAGATGTTGCACTCCGTACAACAGAAGAAATAGATGAAATCGCAAGACTAGAGTTTTTGAAGGGAGTGCAATTGGCAGGCAACTAAACTATAGAGGGAATGGGTCAATAAATAGGGGTGGGAGAAATGAGGATGATGTGATGGCAGAAGAAGAAGATTGGGACGACGATGTGGAGGAGGAGGCGGGGTTGTCTCGAAGAGAGCAGGCAAAAATGAGACCCGAGGAGGATAAGGGTGTGAGGAATAATAAAAGAAAAGCGGAAGAATATGGTGTCTTGATGGCGGCGGAGTGCTTGGAAAAAATGGATTTTGACGAGGCTTGCGAGATGTTTAGGCAGAGATTCGGGAGAGAGGTTGTAGTGGAGGGGAGTGTAATTTGGGTTTTTGAAAACGGGACGGTTAATGAAATGGTCGAGAAATCGGTAATTATGGCAGGCAATGACATAACGGTTCAATCTTGCGAATCGGCAATATGCAAAATCAGGCGTCTTTATAAAGACGGACTTTTGTTGAGGGCGATAAAGTGGAAGAATATCTGGCAGATTGACCTGAAGAAGAGGATTGAGCAGTGATATTTTTGCATCGTACGATGAAAAAAAAGGGGTAGGGGCAATCAACAGGGGCGGGAGAATGAGAGTGAATTATGACAGAGAAAACCATGAGTGAAAATGCGAAAAAGCTTGTTTTGTTTGATTTGGATGGCACTGTGAGCAATGACGAGGAGAGGTTCAAATACCTTCCAATGAGTGCAGATGGGGATTTTGAGGAATACCATAGGTTGTGTGCGTTTGACAAACCCTTCGATAAGACTTTTTGCAAAATGCTTGAATTCATGAAAAACCCTGAAAATATAGTGGGGTTTCTCACGATGCGACCACCTTCCATGTGGTCGGCAACAAAGTTTTTTCTGAACTCTTCCTATAGAGATGTGATGATGGAAAATGGAAAATACACCAAAGAAGAGCATCTGGATTTTATGAATTATGATTGGGTGCCTCTCTTTTACCCTGATGCACCTTTGCACATTTACGCTGATGCACCTTTGCACATTGAAGGCATGTCATATAGGCTCTTTGACGTGTTGAAAGCTATTGAGGGGAATAGCAATTTTGAAGATGACGATTATAGAGAAAGGGTGGTCAACTATAAAGCTTTTGTCATTTTTGCGGCAAGGTATAGACAAAATAGACACAACGAGCGGTTGTACACGGGGGCAATCTACGTTGATAGCGACGAGGCTCTCTTGAGGGCAGTGACGGAGAGGGTGGTTTGGTTTGATGAAAACTGGGATAACCTTAAGGATAAGGTACCTTCAAAGGGGGAGGGTGAATGATGAAATATTTTCTTTATTTTTTATCACAAAAAGGCACATCTTATAGTTTGAGTTTTTTGCGATTGTTGATGTGGGTGGGCATCTTGGGAGTAAAAATGTCATTCATTCTCCTGCCTATAGTCGCGTTGCAGTTGTACTTTTTTGACTACAATGCTCTTGCGATGGCGGTGGGCGTGTTTGCGGCTTTTCTCGTTTTTGTGGGTGAGTTTTTCAAGATGGTTTCTTCTTTTGTATATGAAGATGATGATTTTTATACAAAGGTCGGGGATTTTGGGAGTAAAATCATTGTAGCGTCCGTCGTGTTTTTTTGCGGAGGGTGGTATTTTACGGGTGAAATAGTCTATGCGGTGATGACGGGCGTTGCTTATCTGGCAATCAATGGTTTTATGGCATTGGCGGCTGTTGTCGAGGCAATCAGAAGAAAGTTGAAGAAATGAGAACACCTGTATTTCACAAGAAGGCTGACACGTACAAGCAAGAGTTGCAAAAGGCGATGAGGATGTTAGGGCGTAGCACTAAACTCATCGGAAGCATTTACCTGAACGGTTGTTATCAACAAATAATTGAGAGAAAGGGGGATGTATTTTATGCATTTAGTAGACTTACTTTGCATCGGTATTGCCTCTTAAGGTTGTATGGCGAGAGGCATCCTATATTCCCTGATGCGGTTTTTTCTTTTGAGGATGACGGTTGGGTGGGGCGGTTGGGGGTTGAGGATGACGGTATGGAGGTGGAATCAATGAAGGTTTTGGTTGAACCCGTCGACAAAATCGAGAGGGGGGTGTAGGCATGAACGTCCGACCATATCAACAAAAGGCGATCCGAGATGTCTTGTCATTTTGGCAGGGCGGCGGTGAGAGTGTCATGGTGCAAATGCCGACGGGTGCGGGCAAGGGACATGTGGCGGGTGAATTGCTTAAGATATGCTCTTCACAGGTGAAATCGTCTTTATTCATTGTGCATAAAAAGACTTTGATAGATCAATTTTCACAGCGGTTCAGGACAACCCACGGTTTATCTCCTGCGATATGGTCTAATGCCAATCGGGGCATTATGGTCAGGCGGTGGATTGCGAATGAGCGGCGGTTGCGGCGGGGTGCGGTGGTGCTGGGTACACCACAGGCGTTGACAAGAACGGGGGCTTTTCCGAGTGTTGATAAGGGTGGTTTTGAGTATGTTTTTTGGGATGAGGCACACCACATAGGTGCAGAAACTTGGCAACTCATTCTTGATAGGTTGAGGAAAGACACGCAACTCAAGGTTGTGGGTTTTTCGGCGACTCCGATGAGGGGTAACGGTGAGGGGTTGAGCAAGTGGTTTCAAAAGTTGATTTGTCCGACAACTCCCGAAGAGTTGATTTTGGACGGGCATCTTGTGCCTGTGAAGGCGTTTGTACCAGAAAAAAAGAAGGCGATAGAGTTGCGGGTTGCGGCGGGTGCGAAGAGGCTGGCGTTTGATGACTTTTCATCTACGGAAATCTCGGCAGGGTTGAAAAAGGTCAAGATTTGGGGTGACTTGGCAAAGAACTATAAGAAAATTGCAACCAATCATGACGGCACGTACAAGAGGGGTGCGGTGTTCTGTGCGTCAATCCCTGATGCGGAGAGGGCTGTTGATTTGTACAACCATAGCGGGATTAATGCGGTGTGTCTTCATTCACGGATGGAAGAGCATGAGAAAGAGAACGCTCTTGACGATTTCAGAGATGGAAAAGTTGATTTGTTGGTGAGTGTCGAGATGGTGACGGAGGGGTTTGACCTGCCTGAACTAGAGGTTGTAGTTTTCTTAGCTCCGACAAGGTCTTTGATAAAGTTTATGCAATGTGCTGGGCGTATGATGCGACCTGCGGCGGGTAAGCAAAACGGCTTTATTATTGATCACGTGGGGAACGTTTTGCAACACGGCATGCCAGATGAGCATCGCAATTGGTCGTTGGATATGGAGAAGGTGAGGGGTGACAGAGGCACCAATCAAGAAATAACAACCTTTGCGTGTGATGAGTGCGGGTTTATGAATAGAAAAGGGGTGTTGAAGTGTGGGAATTGCGGGGTGATGTTTCCGAAGAAGGGCGGTGACGGCGGGGATGGCGATGATGATTTGTTGTTTGATGATGATAGTGAGTTGGTGGAGGTTGAGGACAAGGAAGAGCGGAAGCGGAAGTTTGCTTTTTACAATGTCATCAACGAGGAGTTGATTAATATGCGTCTTGAAGAGCAGGAGGAGAACCCAAACATGGCTGATGACCATTTTCCGTATAAGAAATTGACCATTTACCAGACAGAATACCTGAGAGAGGCGATGAGAGAGGACTGGGATTGGAGGGCTGAGTTTTATAGGATTATGACGCGTGAGAAAGTGCCTGCAAAATATCAACCCAAAGTTGGCGGCTTGAGAATGGCGGTGATTTGTGAGGCGATGAAGAACAACCTGAAAGAGTGGTCTGAAAAGTTTGTGACAAAAGATGAAGTCGAAGAACAAATATCAACAACTTAAAGAAGAGTTAGACGTCAGGCGGTGGCTTGGCTTAAAAAACGGAGAGGTCAATATCAGGTGTCCATCGGCATCACATAACGACAAAGACCCGTCATGCACCGTGTTTTCGGATGGTTTTTTGTGTCATGGTTGTGGTTGGAAGGGTGATATTTGCGACTACATGGTAGAGACGGGGCAGGCGAGGACCAATTCTGAGGCTTACAACCTCTTGACTGGAAATCGCGGGAAGGTTGTAGAAAAAGAGGACAAGGGCGGCGGCGGGGGTAAGGACAAGCGATATAGACCTCCTGCATTTTCACCATTTCCTGAGGGGTTCACTATGAACCGTGAGGTTGCGGCGTCAATACCGTATCGGAAAATGGGCGATGACGGCAAGTGGGAGGTGGTGGTTGACACACCTGCGGCGGTGTATTTGTACAGATTGGCTGATGGGCGGGTGTGTACATTGGTCTCGCGATACAACCTAGAGGATGACAAAAAGGTCTTTAAGCAGTGGTGTTGGGATCGTCGGAAGAACAAGATGGCATCTGGCAACTCATTTTTGGACACGGAGGACGGCAAGAACAACCATCCGTTGTACAATTTGGGTGCGATTATTCAAAATGTTGGTGGTGTGGTGGTGGTGGTTGAGGGCGAGAAGTGTGCTGAGCATCTCAATAAGGGTTTTGTTGATGCGGGGCTGGAGGGGCGTTATGTTGCGACGACGTTTTTGCAGGGATGCAAGAGCGTCAAGAAGACTGATTTGCAACCATTGCGTGAGCGTGAGGTGTTGTTTTGGGCAGATAACGACAAGCAGGGCAAGAAGGCGATGGTTGAGGTGGCGGCTCTTCTGGGGATACGGTCATCTGATAATGCGAGACACGTTAAGGTTGTGGCGGGTGCGGGCAATGACTGTGCGGATATTGATGCGGCAAAGGCTGTGCAACGTGTGGTTGATACGTATGAGAAGATGGTGGAATTGCGAGAGCGTGAAAAACACGTTGAGGTTGAGGTGGTTGACGACGATGAGGACGACGTTGACGGTGAACTTGCACGTATTTGGGCTGATGGCGATCCTGATGAGATTGAGGCACCTGTGCAATCGACAAGACCTGATGCACCACCACCGTCATGTACGGCGAATTGCACGCACTGGTTGCAACGTGAGATAGATGAAGGCTCTTTGCAGATGAAATTCAATGAGTTGAGGGGTGAGTGGGAGGTGACGGGGGCAAAAGGGCGAATAACTGCAATCAATTCACACACGGGAGGTCTCACTGATCCGATCACGTCTGCAATTCAAGGTCATCTTGAGAGGCGTTTGGGTATACCATTGGTTGAAAAACACATCAACGCGGGGCTTGACACGCTCTCTTTATCACGTAAAAACCGCTTTCATCCTGTAAAAGACTACCTCAAGACGCTGGAGTGGGATGGTGTAGAGCGGTTGAATTACTGGTTTGCGGAGGCTTATGAACCCGATCCGATGAGGTGCGATCCCGCTTGGGTTGCAATCGCGGCGAGAAAGTTTCTTATCGGTGCAGTTGCAAGGGTGTTGGGTGAGGGTTTTGTGAAGAACGATAACATGTTTTTGATAGAGAGCAATTCTGGGGGTGTTGGTAAGTCTGAGGGGATGGAGGTGTTGTTTTTTGGTCATGTGATTTACATGAAAAAGTCTTCAGAACCATTCGGTGAAGATGCGTTGATTTCATATGGCAAGCACTGGCTGGTGAGCGATGATGATTTTTCGGTGACGAGTAAGAAGGCTCATGAAGACCTCAAAACGTTTTTATCCCTGAAAAAAGAGGACGTGAGACGGAAGTACGCACGCAATTCTCAAAACATGACAATAAAGTATGCGGTTGTGGGCAGTGTGAATATTCAAGGCGAGGGGCGTTATTTACCAGCGGATGACAACCTGCGGCGGTTTTGGGTGGTGTCATCGGGGAAGAAGGCTGAGAGTGCAAAGTCGACGATTGACTACCTGAAGAGAAATCGGGATCAGTTGTGGGCAGAGGCGGTGAAGATGTATTCTGAGGGTGAACTTTGGTGGTTGACCAAGGATGAAGAGATAGATTTACAGAACAAAGCAGTGGCATCACGGCGTAAGGTCAAGACGTTGGTGGACAAAATCGACTATTACCTCGTGAAAACGGATCACCAGTCACACTATCCAGTCGCAACTCTCCCACAGAAGGTCATCGGGGTGTCCGATTCACGCGGCATCAAAGATAGAGACATGGAGGCGGTAGCAAATCGGATGAGTGAGTTGGGCTATTCAAAGGCAAATAAGCGTGTGAGATTGATAAATGATGACGGTGTTTCATCGAAGAGTTGCACGGTGTGGTGTTGGGTGAAGAAGGGCGGCGACGGCGATGACAGTTAATGAGAACCATTATCAAAAAGCGTTCAAAGTGTTCACGATTGTGCGTGACCTCATGAACATTTTCAAACCCCAGAAAACCGCGGTGTTGAACCGTGTTTACGTGCAAAACCTGTTCACTACCTATGAACAGCTACAGACCACGGATTCCGTGGCGTTGAGGGCAAAAAAGAGGTTATTTAGATTTAAAAAGGGGTTAAAGTTTTTTCAGAACACTGTTTTATGCATATTATTCATTAAATGGGGTGCAATGTGCTGTACAGAAAAAAGTTCTGGGGTGTTTTTTTTCTTAATAACGGCTTTTTGGGCTTCAATCCCAATGCCACCGCGGGCTACAGCTGTTCACTACCAGTTAACACCTTGCTTCAAAAACCACACTCAACCATGCGGATTTCTGCTGTTCACTGCTGTTCACTACTTCACGCACAATCGTGAACATTCCGTGAACACAATGAACACACGCTTAAACCAAAACCCCAGAAAATCAACGTTTCAAAAAAATCTACAAAGGTACTACAAAATAAAGTATGATTGCGGGAACAAAACACCCCCTTTTTTCGCTAATTTT
>CAKMZR010000002.1:0-23772 GCA_929200455.1 uncultured Alphaproteobacteria bacterium
TCCGTACCCCCCATACTGTCAGATACCGTCACATCTACAGAGTAATCATTATCACTGTCCGCACTGCTAGGCGTCTCAAAGTCCGGACCCGTCTTGAACGTCAGGGCTCCCGTTCCCGTATTAATATTAAACTTACCCGCGTCCGCCCCACCCGAAATGCTGTACATCAATGTGTCACCATCCGCATCAGTTGCCCTCGACGTATAAGAAACCGTCTGCGTGTTCTCCAACACATTCACAGACTCCGCACTCATCGTCCAATCAGGAGCCGCATTCTCCACCACATCCGTCACCATCACCGTCAACATCAATATGTCCGTAGCACCCATATCGTCAGATGCCGTCACATTCACCGAGTAATCATTGTCACCATCCGCACTCCCAGGAAGCTCATAGTCCGGACCCGTCTTGAACGTCAGGACTCCCGTGTCCGCATTAATATTAAACTTGTTCGCATCCGCCCCTCCCGTAATGCTGTACATCAATGTGTCACCATCTGCATCACTCGCACTTGATGTATAAGGTACCGCCGTCGTGTTCTCCATCACACTCACAGTCTCCGTGTCACCCGTCCACTCAGGGGACATGTTCGGGAGAGACTCATCAAGATCCGTCACCATCACCGTCACCGCTCGATCCGTCGACTCCCCTCCCGCATGGGCAACCACCGTCACGTCATACGTGTTGTCTCCCCCAGAATCTCTAGGATTCTCATAGTCCGCCTTCCGTACAAAACTCAACTCTCCCGTGTTTTCATCAATGCTAAATAATCTCGCATCCGCTCCCTTCAAACTATACGTCACCGCCTGACCCGTAACCTTCGCCGTCGCCTCATACGTCTTGGTAAAATCGTGATTCTCCATAACACTAAACGACACCTCGCCCATCGTAAACGTCGGGGCCTCATCCACGTCTCCCACATTCACCGTCAACTTATGAGTCGCTGTCTCTACACCTGACGTCGCCACAATATTCAACGCATACGTCGTCTTACCCGACTCGTAGTCCGGTGGATTCACAAAACTCAACTCTCCAGAAGACGTAATCGAAAACTTATCCGAATCCGCTCCCGTCAACTCATAGGACACCACCCCTCCAGCATCATCCGTCGCCGTAAACGAACCCACCGACGTCGCGTTCTCCATTATATTCGCCGTCAAGGGAAGACCTGACATAAATGACAACGTATCCTCAACCTTGTCTTGCAACTCCACCTTCGCATAGTACTCACTACGAAGAGAACCTCCTTTCGCTACCACCACCACCTCATACACCCCATCTCCTCCCGAATCACTCATCGACTCATAGTCCGGCGACGCCTTAAAACGCAAAACGCCCGTCAACGGATCAAGCTCAAAAAAGCTCGCATCAGGACCTTCCAATTCATACTTCACCGGATCCCCGTTCGGATCCGACGCCTTAAACAAACCCACATCCTTCTTACCCTCATCCAACTTCACCAAAGCTGGCGACGCACTCGTTCCCTCTCCAGACTTCACAACAGAAGGAACTCCACCAGAGGGAGATGCATCTTCCTGAAACTTAGGCGCAACATCTTCCGCCTTCACAGGCTCCGGCGACAACCCCTTTTCAGGAACATCCAGATCATTTCCCGCCGTGTCCTCCACAAGACCCGGCTTCAAGTCAACACCAAACTCATCTCCCGCCTTATACTTAAACTTAGTCGGATCCGGCGTGAGCTTTATCCTCAACGTCTTACCCTTCACCTCTATCGAATCAATCTCATCAGATGTAAGCTTCTTATCCAAACCATCAGACTTATGCGTTATCGCAAGCTTCTCCAAAATCTTGTCAATTTGACCCTTGTCGACAATCTTCTTCTCCTTCGTGCCAGATAAAGCAATGTCGCCCCTATCCTCCTTAAAATGCAAGACCAATGTGTTGTCCGTATTGCCACCCGTATCAAATGAAAAATCTCCCAACTCAGGAGGCGTCGTGTCCTTCTGTACAGACGTCTGCACCAAGCCACCCGCTTGACACGCTCCCAACGTCAATGACAAGGCAGAAAGTCCAAACAATCCCGCTCCGCGACCCCTAAATATCGACCTCCGCGACTCACGCATTCCCAAAAGACCCCTCATACTCACTTCAATATCTCGCATCATCATCGTACTTGTTCTCCTGAAAAAGCCGTTATCCCCAAAAAACTTCATAAAAAAACATGCCGCCCATCAAACCCATACGAAAAACCCTACTTTATAGTTTTAGATCAGCATGTCGTACAAGAGATTATACCACATCAAACCCTCGCTATGTGACCCCCGTCACAAACACTTTTTTGTGTGAAATAAAGCACTGCGTGACAAAAATCATAAATACAGCCATCAACAAACATACAGCGTCTCTACTCACCTCAAAGAAAAATCTCTCCAAAACACACCCGAAAAAATTCCTTCGCACGCTCCACGTCTCGACCTATCTGAGAAAACAATAACTCCTGAGACTCAAAACGAATCTCCTCCCTCAAACGACGCAAAAACTCAATCCGCAACTCTCGACCATACAAATCCTCATCACAGCCAAAAAGATGGACCTCTATCCTCGGGGACTCAGAAATACCCATCGTCGGACGAACACCCACGTTCCCCACTCCATAATAATACTTACCCCCATAACCCACACGAACCACATACACCCCATAGCCCATCCTTACACGCCCTTCCTCGTACGGAATATTCGCCGTCGCCACACCCTCTCTGCCCGCAAGACCCGCTCCCCTCTCAACCCTACCCATAATACTGTACCAACGACCCAACAAAATACCCGCCTCATCCATACACCCTCGCCTCACATAATCCCTTATCTTCGTCGAAGAGACCAAGCCCAAATCCCTATCCCTCAAGGACTCCACTCCATGAACCTCGCCGCACAAATCCGATAAAACCCCTATATCTCCCTCGCGACCCCGACCAAAACGAAAATCTTTGCCCACAACCACACAAAAAGGCGCAAACTTCTCCAATATATAGCCCTTCACAAAATCTATCGGACTAAGCGACGACAGGTGCTCGTCAAAACACAGTTCACAGTAAGCATCCGCTCCCAGAGAGGAAAAACTCAACAACTTCTCTTCCAGATTCTGCAACAAAAAAGGCTCCCCTTCAGGCGAAAAAAACCTTCGTGCATGTGGAGAAAATCCCACAACCAACAAAGGCCTTCCCCCTCCCCATAACCTGCCTCGTGACAACAACATGCTGTGACCCCGATGCACTCCGTCAAAATGTCCTATCAACACCACGCCACCCTTCAAAAAAGAAGGAAGACTATCATCCGACCCAAAATATAATGTCACTCCAACCCTCTCAACTGACGACGACGACCCGGCCTACGCTCACGAGAACCCACCCGTCCCAAACGACGCCGACGCTCTCGCAAAGACTCCAAAACCTCATAGCGTTCCTCTTCGCTCATACTTGACCAACTCTCTATCTCCTCCATATTTCTCAAACACCCCTTGCATATACCCGCTTTATCATCCAGAATACAAATGCCCACACACGGCGATACAATACGACCAAACTTAACCCCTTTCTCTCCTCTCACCATAAAAACCCTCACATCAAAACCAGAAAATTCCTTCACCCAACACACACTCTCTCTTACCATGCTTCACCCTCGCACGCTACCTCCCTTTATCCCTTTCTTCCTACTCCTCTTCCTCCCCCACCTCGCTCTTGCCCAAAATCTACCTCCCGTACCCGAACACCAACAATTCATCTCCTACCTACAAACTCTAAAACAACCCTTCCTCTCTCAAGGCGTCTCTCCCGTCGTCTTCAATAGCTTCATCTCTTCCGTCTCCTATAGACAAGGCGTCATCGAAAGCGACAGAAATCAACCAGAAAGCAAATTCACTCCCCAAAAATACCTCTCCTACCTCGTCTCAGAAAAACGTATAGAAAAAGGAAAATTACTCCTCAAAAAACACCAAAAATTACTCCAGAAAATCTCAGACACATTCGGCGTGCCTCCCCACGTTCTCGTCGCTTTTTGGGGAATCGAATCCTTCTACGGAACCTACACAGGAAAAGTCCCCATCTCACACGCCCTCGCCACACTCACTTTCGATACACGACGACGACAATTCTTCAAAGAACAACTCTTCTCTTACCTCCTCCTGCGATCAGAAGGCAGCCTCACCCACGACAACATCGGAAGCAGCTGGGCCGGAGCTATGGGCCATATGCAATTCATGCCATCCACCTACCTACAATACGCCATCGATTACGATAACGACAAAAAAAGAGACCTCTGGGAATCTCTACCAGACATCTTCGCTTCCGCCGCTCACTACCTACAAAAAGTCGGATGGAAAAAAGGACAACGATGGGGAAGACCCGTCTCCCTTCCCTCAACTCTCAAACCAGAAAACTATAAAAAGACCTTGCCTCTCAACCAATGGAAAAAAATAGGCCTCCGACTCTGGGACGGAAATCAACTCCCCACATCAACCATAAAAGCGAAACTCATCTTCTTCGACAATAACGCTCCCGCTTTCATCTCATACCACAATTTCAACGTCATCCTACGTTGGAACCGATCCACTCTCTACGCTCTTGCCGTCGGACTCCTCTCTGACCACATCGCCGACAAAAAAACTCCCTCCAACTTTGCAGCCCCCTTCACACCATGAAAAAAATTATTACCCTCATCTCCCTTGCTCTCCTACTCTCTGCTTGTGCAAGAAGTACAGAACTTTCCTCTAGCAAAAATAACACCCTCCAACCCGACTCCGAATCACATCACCCCCCAAAACAAAAACCCAAATTCATTCCCTTCCCCGAACTCATCGACCGCAAAACCTTAAAAAGTATGATCCTAAACCCAAGAAATGACAGCTCCATCAAATCATTCCAACCCCAAAATCCTCCTTCTCCTCCACAAACACCCCCTCATATACTCAAAATCCTTGAAACACCCTCTTCGTAAACCTCCCGAACCCAAGTCCGCCACCCCCTCAGTTCTTCGCCCCCAAACGCCGCATAATCAACGCCTGCTGACCTATCGACAGCAAATTGTTCCACGACCAATAAATCACAAGACCCGCAGGAAAAGTCGCCAGCATAAACGTAAAGACTATCGGCAAAAACTTAAAAACTCTCGCCTGAACAGGATCCGTCGGCATCGGCTGCATCCTTTGCTGCAACCACATCGTCCCTCCCATGATCAACGGCCAGATCCCTATGTTCACTATCTGAAGAAATCCTGGAACCGTCCACGAAATCAATCCAAATAATGTCAAAATCCCTAGCGGATCCGGAGCCGATAAGTCCGCTATCCAACCGAAAAATGGCGCGTGGCGCATCTCTATCGTCACAAACAAAACCTTATACAACGCAAAAAATACAGGAATCTGTAACAACACAGGCAAACAACCCGCCAGCGGATTCACCTTCTCTCGCTTGTACAAATCCATCATCGCTCGACTCATACTTTGACGATCATCTCCATAACGCTCCTTCATCTCCATAACCTGAGGCTGCAACAACTTCAACTTACTCATCGAACGGTACGACTTCTGCGCAAGCGGGAAAAATAATAATTTCATCAATACCGTCAACGCCAATATCGAAAGTCCAAAATTTCCTAGCTGCTCGTACAACCACGACAAAAGATAAAATATCGGCTTCGTCAAAAAATATAACCACCCAAAATCTACCGCCTTGTCAAAAGACGGTATCTTCAACTCCTCCTCATACCTATCCAATATACTCACCCTCTTCGCTCCCACAAAAAATTGTCCCTCCCAATCCTGCTCTCCTCCAGTCAAAACCTCCGACTCCGGCCACAACATATCCGACTGATAACGAAAATCTTCTCCATACGGGGCCGCCTTCATCTGATACATCACTTCCGCCGTCTGAGAAGGCATAAGCGCCGTCAACCAATACTTGTCCGTTATCCCCGTCCAACCTCCCTCTCCAGAAAAACTCAGCTTCCGCGACTCTTCATCCGAAACATCACTGTACGAAATCTCCTGAAGTCCCCCATCCATGTACCCTATAAAACCCTCGTGCAGTATGTAAAAATTCTCAAGGTGCGGCGTGCCCGCTCGCGATATCAATCCATAAGGACGCACGCTCACAGACTCCCCAGAACCATTCCTCACCCCCTGACGGTAGCCAATCATATAGTCTTCATCAATCCAAAAATCTATCGAAAACAAGACCTTCTGGCCACTCTCCCACAAAAGACGGACAGGACTCCCCACGCCCAAATAACGAGAACCCTCCACTTGCCACTCCGTCTTGTGATCCGGAACCTCAAGAACATCTCCGTCCCCATAACTCCCGAGCCAACCTAGCTGCATAAAATAAGGATGTGCCGTGCCACTCGGCGATAACAACCGAATCTTCTCACCACCTTCTCCCGCCATCACATCATAGTCCAAAAGCAAAAGATCATCCACCTTGCCTCCTCGAAGATTCAGACTCCCAAGAAGCTTATCCGTCCGAATCTCTAACCTCGGACCCTCCACAGCTTCATCACCTCCCACCGACGACACATCATCCACGCTCTTAGGCAATAGTTTTGGGATACTCGCCTCGTCGCTTCTCAATTCCGACACACCCTCAATCGGCGTATCTCCCGCCAGCAACCTCTGCTTCTCCATCTCCGCCGCCATACGCTCTTGACGCGGAAGCTCATACCACACTTGCCACACTATCAATATCAAAAGCGAAACCAAAACCGCTATCCACAACCTCGCCTTGTCACTATCCGGCATCAATACTCTCTCCTCTGCTTCCTCTTACCCCGATCTTCTCGTCCCACACGACTCTCACCCTTTGCTCCCTTCCAAACCCCTCCCTTCTTCATCACATAACGAAAAGACTTCCGCAAATCCTTCCACCCTATACCCACCGTCAACGCTCCCGCTATCATGTTCACATCCCATCCCTTCTCAAACTCTCCCTCATATTCACGCCACAAAGCGCGCAATCGCCTCTTCGCCCGATTCCTCTTTACCGCATTCCCAACCTTACGAGACGCCGTCACCCCCCAACGCAAAACCTTTCCAGAACTCTCCCCCTCGTCTTCCCGAACCCTCTTCGCCAACTGCACCGCTACTCCTCCCGCCGCAAAAAAACGACCCTCGTGACGCAGTTTCACAAAATCCTCCCTCTTACGCAAATGTACCACAGAATAACGCTCCCTAAACCCAACAATCCCTCAATTCCACCACACCCCCTCAAGCACTCAAAATCTTACGACCCTTGCCTCTCCTGCACGACAATACACGACGACCTCCCTTCGTCCTCATCCGTGAACGAAATCCATGGCGACGCTTGCGTACCAAACGACTCGGCTGAAATGTCCTCTTCATATCCTTATACCTCTCTCATCAATTCGACAACAAAGAACGACCCTGAAGACGCTCTCCTTCCACAATCTCACGACTTATCAAAGAACTCGCCTCAGACCCTACCAAAAGCTTGTATCCCAAAAGACCCGTCACCCGGTAAATCGAAAAACGATTGCTCACATTCACAGATTCACTGTCCAAAGCCCTCACCTTCACCAACAACAAATCTCGCTCCGCATTCAATACATCCACAAGGGCTCGAGTCCCCACTATCTCCTCCTCCTTCACCCCGTCAAGAGCTATCGTTTGCGCGTCTATCTCCGCCCTGTTCGCTTCCAAAAGCGCATCTATCGCCACCACATTCTCCACAACAGACTCAGCCTCACGCTCCGCATTCAATCTCGCCTGCTTCAAACGATCCAAGGCCTCACTGTACGCTATCTCCGCTTGCGATACCTGACTCACATGACGTCCTCCGTCAAAAATTGGATACGTCAATGTCCCGCCAAGCGTAAAAGTTAAACTGTCCGCCTCTCCAAGACCGTTACTCGTCAAAGGCTGCGCCTTCTTCAACGACATCGTCAAATCAAAACGGGCATCATCCGTCGATTCCGCCAACTCAATGTTTATCGCTCCAGACTCCACCGCCGCTCGGGCCAACGCTATCTCCACATTGCCAGAAAGTGCCCACGCCACTGCCTCCTTCTCGTCAACAGGCAATGCCAAATCCAACTCAGGCTCTTCCACACCTTCATAACGCTCTCCCACCAAATTGCTCAAACGTATCCACGCCAAATTCAATCGCGTCTTCGCATCCAACAACTCAGACTTCGCCTGGGCCAACAACGCTCTCGCCTGGGCAACGTCCGATTTCGTCACCTGACCCACCGCAAACCTCTCGCTCGCCGCTTCCACCTGTGAATAGGCTCGCTTCTCCGCTTCCAAAAATAAATCCAACTTCTTCTGCTGCGTGTATACGTCATTGTAACTGCCCACTATCGCGTCAAACAAAGCCGTCACCACACGATCATATGTATAACGCTCTTGCTCCAATGACGCCACCCTCAACTCTATCTGATACGCATTCGATGTCTTAATAATAGGCAGAGTCGCCTTCAATTCCGCATTCAATACCACACTTATTCCAGACGTATCCTTTTCAGTCGTCCTGTTGTGACTCTCCGTATAACCTCCCGTACCCGTACCCACCAAATCCAACTTCATGTCGTCCGCCAACTTCGACTCTCGTATCGCCTCCACAGCACGACGCAAGCGTGCAAGCTGTGCATCCACATCCGAACTGTACAAATATCCGTCAACCAATGCCTCCAGCAAAGTCTCACCGTAAGCTCGACCCGTCAAAGAATAAGGACACACCAACAATACGCCCACCACAAACCCAACCAAAAACTTCTGCCGCAAAATCAAGAATCTTCTCCCTCTAAAACCACCACAGGACCAGAGTCAAGACCCTTCGCAGACTCGTCCCTATCCACCAACTCCAAAATCGCCATCGGTGCATCATCTCCATAACGGTAACCCGCCTTCAAGACTCGCGTGTATCCACCCTTCCTCTCCGCATACCTTTGTGCCAACTTATCAAACAACTTCTCCACGATCTTACGATCCCCTCCCAAACGCGATAACGCCTGCCGCCTCTTGTGCAAACCTCCAGCCTTACCCAACGTCACAAGCTTGTCCACAACACGACGAACCTCCTTCGCCTTCGGCAAAGTCGTCCGTATCTGCTCATGCTTCAAAACAGACGTCGCCATGTTCCTCATCATCGCCTGACGATGACTGCTCGTCCTGTTCAGTTTGCGTCCAAATACTCCGTGTCTCATGACTCTATCCTTACCTTCCTCACAATCAATACTGATCTTCCAGAGATTTCACCATCTCCTCAATGTTCTCAGGAGGCCAACTCGAAACCTTCATACCAAAAGATAAATTCAACTGACCCAAAATATCCCTTATCTCATTCAATGACTTCCGTCCAAAATTCGGCGTCTTCAACATATCCTGCTCCGTCTTCTGTACCAAGTCTCCTATGTATACAATATTATCGTTCTTCAGGCAATTCGCAGAACGAACAGACAACTCAAGCTCATTCACCTTCCGCAACAAGTTAGGATCAATGTCCTGCAACAACGAAACCTTCTTCTCCACCTGTACCAACTCTTCCTTCTTGCTCACAAACACTCCCACCTGCTCACGCAATATCATCGCCGCACTCTCAACCGCCTCAAACGGAGTCACCGTACCGTTCGTCACCACCTTCATCGTCAACTTATCATACTGCGTGTTCTGACCCACTCGAGTGTTCTCTACACGATACGATACATGCCTCACAGGAGAAAATTGTGCATCCAAATAAATCCTCCCCACAGGACGAGCATCCGTTCCCACCATCTGCTCCACAGACTGATAGCCGCGACCAGAACTCACATAAACCGTCATATCCACCCGACCAGAACGATCAAGTGAACACAAAAACTGATCCCCATTCACTACCCGCAAATCTCCCTTCGCCTCAAGAGAACTAGCAAAAACATCTCCCGCTCCCTTCGCACTCAACGTCAAACGACCCTGACCTCCACCCTTCATCTCTATCGATAGCTTCTTCAAATTCAACAAAATATCCGTCACATCCTCACGCACACCAGGAATCGTCGAAAACTCATGCAAAACCCCCTCTATCTCCACCGCCGTCACCGCTGCCCCCAATAAAGACGACAACATCACACGACGCAACGAATTCCCTATCGTCACACCAAAACCACGCTCCAAAGGCTCTACAACAACATCCGATTGGTAACTCACATCCTTGCTGTCGCGCACATCATACTCGCCCAACCTCATCTCTCCCATACTATGCTGCTCTTTCAAACCCGATCCAAATCCTACCACTTCCATTTCAACCATCCATCATAAAATACTACGTCCAAACCTTAGCAACTCCAATCCTCTCAGAATTACCCTCCTTCAAACTCTCCTCACCTAACCACGACGACGCTTACGCGGGCGACACCCATTGTGTGGAATCGGCGTCGTATCCGCTATCGAGAGAATCTGAAATCCTACCGCCTGCAAAGAACGCAACGCCGTCTCCCTACCGGCTCCGGGACCCCGTATGTTCACCGTCAACGTGTTCATCCCCACCTCCTTCGCCTTGCGACCCGCCGCTTCTGCCGCTATCTGCGCCGCATACGGCGTCGACTTACGACTCCCCTTAAACTTATTCGCTCCCGCACTAGACCAACACACAACATTACCAGACATATCCGTTATCGTCACTATCGTGTTGTTAAATGTCGCCTGTATACAGGCAATACCCATCGGTACATTCCGCTTCTCTTTCTTCTTCCTCAACTGTCTCGCCATATCTTATTCCTCTTTACTTCCTCACCCATCCCTCGCTACTTCTTCTTACCCGCTATCGGCTTCGATTTGCCCTTCCGCGTGCGTGCATTCGTCGACGTACGCTGACCCCTCACAGGCAATCCCTTACGATGCCTCAGACCACGATAACAGCCCAAGTCCATCAAATCCTTAACGTTCATCGATATCTCTCGACGCAAATCTCCCTCCACCACATAATCCCTATCTATCACCTCGCGAAGCCGTATCACCTCCGCCTCGTCCAACGTATGAACACGACGCAAAGGATCTACTCGACTCGACTCACACACCTTACCCGCCTTATATCGACCTATGCCAAATATCGATGTCAACGCTATCGCAACACCCTTGTTCGATGGGATATTCACTCCCGATATTCTCGCCACTTCTACAATCCTCTCTCTTCAAAACCTAATTCCAAAATACCCAACCCACCCACAAAAATACACCCCACTCCACATGCGTACAAACCGTTGCATCATACGCCCATTGTCCGTCGTGTCAAGCACACAAACTCAACCTACCCCCTTTTTCTTGTCCAGCCATGTACAAATCTCTTCCGCTATCGATTCCACACTCCCTCCGCACTCCACCCTCTTAATATCCGTGCCTCGCTTCTCATAAAAATCCAACACAGGAAGAGTATGACGTGCATACACCTCCAAACGCTCCCTCATCACCTCGTCCGTATCATCACTCCTCGCACCACCCGTCTCTTCAGAACGAAACCTTATACGACCCTTCAACACTTCCTCCCCAGCTTCCAAAACTATAAGGCAATCACTTCCACCACTCCCACCACCCGCTTCCAAAATACGCTCCAAACCTTCCGCCTGACCCACACTCCTCGGAAATCCATCAAGAACAAACCCATCGCGACAATCCTCTCGACCCAGACGCTCCTCTATAATCCCCAAAACAATCTCATCCGAAACCAACTGACCTCCATCCATCAACGGCTTCACACGAAGACCCAATTCCGTACCCTCCTCCACCGCTCCCCTCAACATGTCTCCCGTCGACAATACAGGCCAACCATAACGCTCCTGCAACCACAACCCCTGCGTACCCTTACCCACGCCTGGCGGTCCAAACAATATCACCTTCATCGTATCCTACCCCTCTTCGGAGCCTTCCCTCCCCTCGCCTTCTTCAGCAAACTCTCGTACTGATGCCCCAAAAGATGACTCTGAAATTGTGAAACCGTGTCTATCGTCACAGAGACCACAATCAACAAACTCGTACCCCCAAAATAAAACGATACGTTCGATTGACTCACCAAAAATTCAGGCAAGATACACACCGCAGACAAGTACGCCGCTCCTATCAACGTAAGACGCATCAACATCTTATTCAAATAGTTCTCCGTACTCGCCCCAGGACGAATGCCCGGAATAAAACCATTGTTCTTCCGCAAATTTTCAGCCGTCTCTTGCGCGTTAAACACTATCGTCGTGTAGAAAAAACAGAAAAAGACTATAAGTCCCACATACATCAACAAATATAAAGGCTGACCCCTTCCCACAAATGACGATATAAACCTCATCGAATCCCCCAAAACTCCCTCCTGATTCCCCAGAAAACTCGTGATCGTAAGCGGCAATAAAAGTATAGAACTCGCAAAAATCGGCGGAATCACACCCGCCGTATTCAACTTCAACGGAAGATGCGTATTGTCACCCGCGTAAAGACGATTGCCCACCTGCCTCTTCGGATACTGAACCGTAATCCGACGTTGGGCTCGCTCCATGAAAACCGTAAAGGTTATCACCAAAACCACCATCACAAACAACAACATAATGAAAAACGTCGAAAGAGAACCTATCCGACCCAACTCCAGCGTGCCCGCTATCGCCACCGGCAAATTCGCCACAATACCCGAATAAATAATCAACGAAATCCCATTCCCTATACCCCTTTGCGTGATCTGCTCCCCTATCCACATCAAAAACATCGTTCCCCCCACCAAACTCAAAACCGTACTCGCTCGAAACACCAAGCCAGGACTCAAAACCGCAGAAAATCCTCCCGATACCGTCACAGACTCCAACGAAAGTGCTATCGCATAACCCTGTATCGCAGCCAGAAAAACCGTACCATAACGGGTGTACTGGTTAATCGTATGACGACCAGACGCTCCCTCTTTCTTCAACGCCTCAAGACTCGGAACCATCGCCGTCAATAACTGCATAATAATCGCCGCAGATATATAAGGCACAATATTCAACGCAAAAATTGTCATCCGACCCAAAGCACCCCCAGAAAACATATTAAACATCCCCATAATACCCGCCTGATTCTCAGAAAATATCTCCTTCACCACCTGAGGATCCACTCCAGGCAACGGAATGTATGTCCCGATACGGTACACCACCAACGCCAAAAGCGTAAAAAGCAAACGACGCTGCAAACCCTTCGCTTTCGCTATACTCGAAAAAGAAAAATTCGCCGCCAGTTGTTCCGCCGCTGAACTCATACCACCTCAACCTCTCTCTTCAAACCCCCAATAAACCCACACACCCCTCCAGAATCAAACCTTCTCATCTGATCCCCCCTCTTCCGAATCCTTCTTCACAGGTGCCTTCTTCGTTGCAGTCTTCTTCGCCGTAGCCGTCTTCTTCACAGGTGCCTTCTTCGCCGCTGCCTTCTTCACAGGAGACTCCTTCGCAGGTGCCTTCTTCGCCGCTACCTTCTTCTCTTTCACCGCTTCCTTCGTAGACTCCTCCAAATCCCCCGCCTTCTCAGAAACGCCACGCTTCAAAGCCTTCTTCTCCTCAAACTCTTCCTTCAATACCGCCTGACGATCGCGAATCGTCACACGACCACCCGCCGCCTCCACAGACTCCTTCGCTCCAGACGAATAGGCATCCACCACTATATGCAATTTCTTCACCTTCAACTCACCCTTGCCCAAAAGCTTAATCCGATCCTTCGTCCGACGAATCAATCCCGCAGCACACAATGCCGTCGCATCTATATCAGAACTCCCGTCAAGCTTACCCAACTCTATAAACTTCTCAATCCGTCCCACATTCACTTCCTGCCATAACGTCCGGAACGTATTGTTAAAACCTCTCTTCGGCACACGACGGTAAAGAGGCATCTGACCTCCCTCAAACCCCTTAATCGAAGAACCCGACCTGCTCTTCTGTCCCTTCATTCCACGACCCGCCGTCTTACCCGTTCCAGAACCTTGACCCTTTCCCAAACGCTTCCGCGACGAAAAAGCTCCTTCCCTATCCCTAATCTCATTCAATTTCATCTTCTCGTTCCTTCACTCTATCCGTCTTCCGTTCCAACAAACCGTCATCCAATCAATGACCACAAACCCCTAGCAAAACCAAAATCACGACTCCACTATACGCACCAAGTGTCCTATCTTCGTCACCATCCCGCGAACCGCCGCCGTATCCTCAAGTTCACGAACCCGATGCATCCTACCAAGACCTAAACCCGTCAAAACCTTACGCTGACTCTTATGGCGTCCTATCGGACTCCCAATCTGCTCCACACGCAACATCTTCTTGCCAGCCATACCCTTCTTCGCCTTCTTCTCACTCATCTCTCTTCTTCCTTCACTCTCTTCCACAAAGCCAAAAATTATCACACCTCAACTTGTGCTTCCCCCTCTTGCTTCGACAAATCTTCAGACTCAACTTCCTTCGCCCTCACAACCTTAACACGACCCCTATCCCTTCTCGACACAATCTCAGACAACTTCTTCGACCGCCTCGAGGCTATCACACGCGGACTCTCCATACGCAAAAGTCCATCAAAGGCAGCACGCACCAAATTGTGCGGATTGCTGCTTCCCAACGACTTCGCCACAACATCACTCACCCCCAAAGCCTCAAAAACAGCACGCGCAGGACCGCCCGCAATAATACCCGTTCCAGGAGGGGCCATCCTCATCTGCATACGACCCGCCCCAGACTTCCCTATAATATCATGGTGCAACGTACGACCTTCCTGCAACGGAACCTTTATCAAATTCCTCTTCGCATTCGTCGTCGCCTTCACTATCGCTTCCGTCACTTCTCGCGCCTTACCAAGACCGTGTCCTACCTGACCCTTACCGTCTCCCACAACAACCAAAGCAGAAAAAGAAAAACGACGACCCCCCTTCACCACTTTCGCCACACGGTTAATCGCTACCAAACGCTCTATAAGAACACCCTCTTCCTTTGCTTCTCTCGCCATATCTTATTCCTTTACTCCTCAAACAATCCTCAAAACCACGCCCAATCCCTACAATTCCAATCCACTCTTACGCGCACCTTCCGCAACCGCCTTCACCCGACCATGATACAAAAAACATCCCCGATCAAATACCACCTGCTTCACGCCCGCGTCCAAGGCCCTCTTACCCACAAGCTCACCCACAACCATCGCAACCCCCACCTTGCCTCCCTCCTTCTTACCCTCACGAACCTCTCGCTCCAAAGAACTCGCAGACGCCAACGTACGACCCTCGCGATCGTCTATCACCTGGGCATACATCTCCTTCGAAGAACGGTGCACAGACAACCGTACACGACCATGCTTCTTCAAACTCTTCCTCACACGACGCTTCCGCCGTTCCTCCGACGTCATCCTCTTCAACATCATTTCTTCTCCATATCAATCACTTCTTCTTACCCTCTTTCAAAAGCAAGACCTCTCCACCATAACGAATACCCTTGCCCTTATACGCATCCGGCACCCTCAATCTCCTAATATTACTCGCAAACTGACCCACTCGCTGCTTCGAGACCCCACGAACCACCAAAGACGTACCCCGCTTGTCCTTCCCCTCCTCCACCTCAATGTCAGACGGAATCTCTACCTCCACATCATGGCTAAAACCCAACGAAAAAACCAACGTACGCCCCTTCATCAATACACGAAAACCAACGCCAGATATCTCCAAACGCTTTTCAAATCCTTTATCAACCCCCGTCACCGCATTGTCCAGCAAAGACCTCATCGTACCCCACATCTGACGTGCACGCTTGCCATCGTTCACCGGCTTCACCAACAAAAAATCTCCCTCGTGCGTCACCGTCACAAGGCGATTCGTCATCACAGACTCCTCCGAACTCCCCTTCTTCACCCGTATACTCTCAGAACCCAACACTACCTCTACCCCACTCGGGATACTCACAGGCTTCAATCCTATTCGCGACATCTCTCTATCCTAATCCATACTCAAAATACACTGCACAAGACTTCTCCGCCCACGTTCGCCGCTCGCGCCTCATGATCCGACATCACTCCACGCGAGGTAGACAAAATACTCACGCCAAGACCATTGTAAAACAACGGCATCGAACGTGCAGACGTGTACACACGTCGACCCGGCTTCGAAACTCGACGAATCTCCTTCACCACAGGCTCTCCCCCACTATAACGCAACTCCACCGTCAACTCACGAACCCCCGCGCGTAACTCCTCCTCCATGTAACCCTCAATATATCCCTCCCTCTTCAGCACATCCAGAACATTCCTATGCAACTTCGCATCAGGAGCCTTCACACTCTTCGCCAATACCCTCTGTCCATTCCGTATCCGTGTCAACAAATCCGCTAGGGGATCACTCATACTCATCGCTCTATCTCCAGACTACCAACTCGCCTTAATCACTCCAGGCAACAAACCCGAAGACGCCATCTCCCTCAACGCTATCCTCGACATATAAAATCGACGATAAAATCCTCGTGGACGACCGCTCATAAGACAACGATTCCTCACCCGACATGGCGCACTGTTCTTCGCCATCTTGTTCAACCTCATTCCCACTTCATGACGCTCTTCATCCGACAAATCTTTCCGATGAAACTTCTCTCGCAACGCATCTCGCTTCGCCTTCGTCCCCTCCGACATACGACGCCTACGCTCGTTCTTCTCTACCGCACTCTTCTTCGCCATTCGCTTTCTCCTCTCTCTACCCGTTATTCATCACCAAGTTAAATCCTTCAAGCAACGTCTTCGCTTCCGCATCCGTCTTGCTCGTCGTACATATCACTATATCAAGACCCCTTATCGTATCAATCTTGTCGTAGTTCACCTCAGGAAAAACCGTCTGCTCCTTCAAACCAAGGGCATAGTTTCCACGTCCGTCAAAACTCTTGTCGTTCAATCCACGAAAATCCCTCACACGCGGCAACGCCACATGCACCAAACGTTCCAAAAACTCATACATCCTCACACCACGCAAAGTCACCTTGCAACCTATCGACATACCCGTTCGCAACTTAAATGTCGCCACAGATACACGCGCCTTCGTCACCACAGGCAACTGTCCCGCTATCGCCTTCATCTCATCAAAAGCAAACTGTAACCTCTTACGATCCGATACCGCTCCTCCCACACCCATGTTCAACACAACCTTCTCCAACCTCGGAACCTGCATCGGATTCTTATATCCATACGCCTCCATCAGCTTCGGCCGCACCTCTTCTTCATATCGCCTCCTAAAAAGAGGCTGCTCTTCTTTCAACATTAGCTCTTCTCCGCTCTCTTGTTCACCACTTTCGTCTCTATCACCTCGCCACTCCGCTTCGATACACGAACCTTCTTGCCCTCCACCACAGAAAATCCTACGCGTACAGGCTTGTTGTCCTTCGGATCAAGAACCGCTACATTCGACAAATCCACAGGATTCGGCTTCTTCACCCGACCCCCGGACGAACCCGCACGCGGCTTCTCATGACGCGTCACCACGTTAATCCCCTCCACCAAAGCCTTGCCGTCTCGAGGAAATACACGCAAGACCTCACCCTGACGACCACGATCCTTACCACTCAACACCTCAACCTTATCCCCTTTTCTTATCTTAGCTGCCATCTCAAAGTACCTCCGGTGCAAGTGATATGATCTTCATATAGCGTCGGGCCCGCAACTCTCTCACCACAGGACCAAAAACCCGAGTCCCTATCGGCTCCGAATTCTTATTCACAAGAACCGCCGCATTGTTGTCAAAACGTATCACAGAACCATCGTTCCGACGCACAGCTTGTGACGTCCTCACAACAACCGCACGCAATACCTCACCCTTACGCACACGACTCCGCGGATTCGCTTCCTTCACAGATACCACAATCAAGTCTCCCACACGTGCATAACGACGCTTCGAACCCCCCAAAACCTTAATACACAAACCCCGACGTGCTCCGGAGTTATCCGCCACGTCCAATACAGTTTCCGCCTGTATCATGTCTCCGCTCTCGCTTCCTCACCCGATACGCCTTCACACAATTCCCAACGCTTAAGCTTAGACAACGGACGGCACTCCCTTATCGTCACCGTATCCCCCACCTTCCCCTTGTTCAACGGATCATGTGCATGAAACTTCGACGACTTCCTCACAAACTTACCATACACAGGATGACGATAACGTCTCTCCACCACCACCACAATCGTCTGATCAGGCTTGTCCGACACTACCCTTCCCTGCATCAATCTTCTCGGCATCTTCCTATACTCCCGCTCTCTCTTCTTCCTACTTCTTCAATTCCTTCGAAACACGCACTCGCACCCGCGTCACCTGCTCCGTCTTCACTCTCGCTATCAAACGACGAACCTCTCGGACCCGAGACGTGTTCGTCAACTGGCCGTTCACCTTCTGAAAGCGAAGATTCAACTGCTCCTTACGATAGTCCAACAAACTCGTCTGCAATTCACTGTCGCTCATCGCTCGAAAACGTACTACTTCCGCGTGACTCATAACGAACCCTCCACACCCAAACGACTCACAACCTTACAACGCACAGGCAACTTCTCCTTGCCCAACAGCAACGCCTCAGACGCCACGTCGTAACCCACACCCTCCATCTCAAAAAGTATACGACCCGCTCGCACGCGTGCCGCCCAAAACTCTACAGAACCCTTACCCTTGCCCATCCTCACCTCCGTCGGCTTCTTACTCACCGGCACATCAGGAAATACACGAATCCACACCTTACCCTGACGACGCGTACGACGCACAATCGCACGACGAGCCGCCTCGATCTGACGCGATGTCACACGATCAGACTCCAACGCCTTCAGTCCATACGAACCATAACACAAACTATAACCACTACGGGCTATGCCCTTAATTCGACCCTTGTGGGCCTTGCGATAACGCGGTCTCTTGGGAATTAACACCTTCTCTTCCTTTCTACGTCCTCAAAGATGACTCGCCCTGAAGGCTCAACCATCTCCTGTTTTGTGCCTGCGGATCGTGCTCCGTAATCTGACCACGGTACAACCACACCTTCACGCCACACACTCCATACGTCGTATGAGCTTCCGCCACTCCATAATCAATGTCAGAACGCAAAGTATGAAGCGGAATCTTTCCCTCATGCCCCCACTCAGAACGCGCAATGTCAATACCACCAAGACGACCAGAACAACACATCTTTATACCTTCTGCTCCCATCCTTCTCGCCATCTGAATCGCACGCTTAATCGCACGACGACACGCCACACGACGCTCCAACTGCTGGGCCACACTTTCCGCCACCAATGTCGCATCAATATCAGGCTTGCGAATCTCCACTATCTGAATGTTCACCTTCTTACCCGTCAAGCCATGAAGATGCGTGTTCAATGCCCCTATGTCTCCACCCTTCTTCCCAATAATCAAACCAGGACGTGCAGAGTGAATCATCACAATCACCTTGTCCGCCACTCGCTCTATGATCACCTTCGACACATTCGCCGCCTTCAACTTCTTCTTCAAGTAGTCTCGAATACGCAAGTCTTCGTGCAAATTCTCTACGTACGTGCGTCCTTCCGAAAACCACTGCGACTGCCACGTCTGATTAATGCCCAAACGCAAACCTATCGGATTAACCTTCTGTCCCATCAAACCATCTCCTCTTCTACTACCACCGTCACGCGAGAAAGCGGCTTCAATATCCTCGCCGAACGACCCCGTGCTCGAGCCCGCATCCGCTTCATCACAAACGATTTCCCCAAATCAACCCTCACCACACGCAAACGATCAATATCCAACGAATGATTGTTCTCCGCATTCGCTATCGCCGACAACAAAGTCTTCTTCAAGACATCCGCACTCCGCCGACGCGAAAAATTCAAAAGCGATACCGCCTGACCCGCTCGCTCTCCGCGAATCATATCCGCCACAAGACCAAACTTCTGTACAGAACCCCTCACACCCACCGTCGTCGCATATGCCTGATTTTCGCCTTTCTTCATCCTCTTACTCCTTAACGTCCCTTCTTCCGAGCCTTCTTGTCCGCCGCATGACCGTAGTACGTCCGCGTCGGAGCAAACTCTCCAAACTTATGCCCTATCATATCCTCACTCACCAGCACCGGTATGTGCTTCCGACCATTGTGAACCCCAAACGTCAAACCCACAAACTCAGGGACAACCGTCGAACGACGAGACCACATCTTAATCACCTCCTTACGACCAGAAGCCTTCGCCGCTTCCGCCTTCTTATAAAGATAGTGATCCACAAAAGGACCTTTCCAAACAGAACGTGACAACTTTCCTTACTCCTCTTAACGACTCGAACCACGACGACGCATGCCGCGACGCCTCACTATAAACTTATCCGTAGACTTCCGACTCCGAGTCCTCTTGCCCTTCGTCGGAACACCCTGAGGCGATACCGGGTGACGACCTCCAGAGGTCTTACCCTCTCCACCCCCATGCGGGTGATCCACAGGGTTCATCGCCACACCACGGACACTCGGACGAAAGCCCATCCAACGACGACGACCCGCCTTACCCAACTTCACATTCTTCTGATCCGGATTCGATACCGCTCCCACCGTACCGAAACACTTCCCCAAAATACGTCGCAACTCACCAGACATCAGCTTCACCAATACATAACCATGATCACGACCCACAATCTGTGCAGAACTTCCCGCACTCCGTGACAACTCTCCACCCTTGCCAGGCTTCAGCTCCACATTGTGAATGATCGTACCCACAGGCATGTTCATCATCTCCATCGCATTCCCCACAACAGGCTCAACCTTCGAACCCGATACCACCTTGTCCCCCACAGACAAACGCTGTGGTGCAATAATATAACGCTTCTCACCGTCCGTGTAACCGATCAACGCAATAAAAGCCGTCCTGTTCGGATCATACTCAATACGCTCCACCTCGCCCTCAATCCCATGCTTGTCACGGCAAAAATCTATCACACGATAACTACGCTTATGTCCCCCTCCACGGTGACGAACCGTCACGCGACCATCGCTGTTCCTACCCCCAGTACTCTTCAATCCCACCGTCAAAGGCTTATATGGATCTCCCTTGTACAGATCTCGACGATCCACAAGTATCAATCCCCTCTGACCCGGCGTTACCGGTTTGTATGCTTTAAGTGCCATCTCTTCTTTCCTTATTCCTACAACCCGCGACCCACATCTATCGTGTGACCCTCTGCCAAGCGAATCACCGCCTTCTTCATGTCAGACTGACGTCCCCACTTGCCACGAAATCTCTTCCTCTTGCCCTTCAAAACAGACGTGTTCACACCCTCCACCTTCACCTCAAACAACATCTCTACAGCCTGCTTAATCTCAGGCTTCGTCGCATCCATCGACACACGCAATACCACATGTCCATACTGATTCCCCATCGTCGACTTCTCCGTCACCACAGGTGCGCGAATCACTTCAAAAGCACGCTCGCGTCCTATCTTACCCATACGCTTGTTCATCATGACAACCTCGCTTCCAACGCCTCAATTCCCCGACAACTCACCACCAGCTTCTCTCTCCTCAAAATGTCATACACATTCGCACCCATCGCCGCCACCACATGACGCTTCGGCAAATTCGACAAAGCACGCTCAAAACCTGCGTCCACCTCGCCCCCGTCCACAAACAATGCGTTCTCTATACCCAATCCTTTAAGATATTTCTCCAAAACCTTCGTCTTCACATCTTCCAACGAAAAATTATCCAACACCACCAACTGACCTTGCGCAAACCTATCCGACATCGCAGAACATAACGCCTGACGACGCACCTTCTTCTGCAAAGATATACTGTGATCTCGCGGCGTCGGACCAAAAGAACGGCCGCCTCCACGGAACAAATTCGCCCGAGCAGAACCGTGGCGGGCGCGACCAGAACCTTTCTGACGGTAAAGCTTCGCTCCCGTACGTGCTATCTCTCCCCGATTCTTCACCTTGTGCGTACCCGCACGACGCTTCAACAATTGATAACGAACCGTGCGTGCCATCAAATCACTACGCACCTCCGCTCCAAATATCAACGCATTCAAATCTACCGTGCCCACCTTCTTACCCGTCCAATCAATCACATCCTGCTTCATCTCTATTCTCCCCCTTCCTTACGCGACTCTTGCTCTCGTGCTTCACCACCTCCCACATCCTCCCCCTTATCCAAAACTTTCCCCTCCTCCAAAAGACCTCCAGGATACGGAGCCTCAGAAGGACGCGCCTTCTTCACCGAATCGCGAATCCACACTATGCCGCCCGCAGAACCAGGTACCGCTCCCTCCACATAAATCAACTGTCGCTCCTCGTCCGTCTTCACCACACGCAAACTCTGAATCGTCACACGCTTCGCTCCCATTTGTCCCGCCATCTTCTTACCCCGAAACACACGTCCCGGATCCTGATTCTGTCCCGTCGAACCATGCGAACGGTGCGATATAGAAACCCCATGAGTCGCGCGCAAACCACTAAAATTATGCCGCTTCATCGCTCCCGCAAAACCCTTCCCTATCGAAGTACCCGACACATCCACATGCTGACCCACCACATAATGACTCACTGACAAACGACTCCCCACCGGCAATACCGCATCCTCAGATACACGAAACTCCGCCAAATGCGCCTTCGGCTCAACCTTCTTGCTCCCAAAATATCCTCGCATCGCCTTGTTCACCTTCTTCGGCTTCACAC
The DNA here is from genome assembly GCA_929200455.1 of uncultured Alphaproteobacteria bacterium. GTDB lineage: Bacteria > Pseudomonadota > Alphaproteobacteria > CAKMZR01 > CAKMZR01 > CAKMZR01. Next base: position 22,620 of record CAKMZR010000002.1, read on the forward strand.
TGCCGCTGCCAAGCTGAACCGCCACATAACCGTCACGACCCTTCTCTCGCACATTCACAACCTGCACCTCCTCAAGACGAAGAACAGTCACACCCTTGTGACTCCCGTCATCCTCAAAAATACGACTCATGCCCAGCTTTCGGGCTATCAGGCCACAGCGACTCATCATTTCCACTTTCACAACTTAATCTCTACACTCACACCAGCCGCCAAATCTAGCTTCATCAAAGAATCCACCGTCTGAGGCGTAGGCGAAACCACATCCAATAAACGATAATGAGTCCGAATCTCAAACTGCTCTCGACTCTTCTTGTCTATATGGGGCGAACGGTTCACCGTAAAACGTTCAATCCGATTCGGCAAAGGAATAGGTCCACGTACGTCAGCACCCGTCCGACGCGCCGCCTTCACTATCTCCTCCACCGAATTGTCAAGCATACGATAATCATACGACTTCAATCTTATCCGTATCTTCTCGTTCAACATGACTCTTTACTCCGTTTCTCTACCAACAATAACAAAAAAACCCAGAGTCGCCTCCAAGCTCCAAACTCATCCGCTTCTACTCAATAACCTTCGTCACAACACCTGCTCCCACCGTGCGACCACCCTCACGTATTGCAAAACGAAGTCCTTCGTCCATCGCGATCGGGGCTATCAACTCTACGTTCATCGTAATGCTGTCTCCAGGCATCACCATCTCTACGCCTTCTGCCAATTCCACAGAACCCGTCACATCCGTCGTCCGGAAATAAAACTGAGGTCGGTAGTTCGAGAAAAATGGCGTGTGACGCCCTCCCTCGTCTTTTGTCAAAATATAGGCCTCGCACGCAAACTTCGTATGAGGCGTAATCGAACCAGGCTTCGCCAACACTTGACCACGCTCAACCTCTTCACGTCCCACACCACGGAGAAGAACACCCACGTTGTCGCCCGCTTCACCACTGTCAAGCAACTTACGAAACATCTCCACACCCGTACAGGTCGATTTGTTCGTATCGCGGATACCCACAATCTCAATCTCTTCGCCCACCTTCACCTGACCCGTCTCAATACGACCCGTCACCACCGTGCCACGACCCGATATCGAAAAGACATCCTCAATCGGCATCAAAAACGGACGATCCACAGGACGATCAGGCTGCGGAATATG
>CAKMZR010000002.1:23872-34111 GCA_929200455.1 uncultured Alphaproteobacteria bacterium
CCTCAATCGGCATCAAAAACGGACGATCCACAGGACGATCAGGCTGCGGAATATGTGAATCCACCGCCGCCATCAATTCAAGAATCTTTTTCACTCCTATCTCGTCATCACGTCCTTCCAACGCCGCAAGCGCAGAACCAGAAATCACAGGGATATCATCACCAGGAAAATCATACTTCGTCAGCAATTCACGAATCTCCATCTCCACAAGCTCCAACATCTCAGGATCATCCACCTGATCCACCTTGTTCATGAAAACCACAATCGCAGGAACACCCACCTGACGCGCCAAAAGAATATGCTCTCGCGTCTGAGGCATAGGACCGTCCGCAGCATTCACCACCAAAATCGCTCCGTCCATCTGTGCCGCTCCCGTTATCATGTTCTTCACATAATCCGCGTGACCTGGACAGTCAACATGCGCATAGTGACGACCTTCCGTCTCATACTCCACGTGCGCCGTGTTAATCGTTATACCACGCTCACGCTCCTCCGGTGCCTTGTCAATGTTATCGTAGTCCACAAAATCCGCTCCGCCCGCAGAGGCGAGAACCTTCGTAATCGCCGCCGTCAACGTCGTCTTTCCGTGATCCACATGACCTACCGTACCTATATTACAGTGCGGTTTCGTCCTTTCAAATTTTTCCTTCGCCATAACTTTACTCCTTCCAAAATCAAGTCAAACTCTCCACCCGCAACTAAACAAGCTTGCTCTTCAAATCCTCCACCACGTTTTGAGGAACTTGCTCATAATGATCAAACGTCATGCTGTACTGCGCACGACCCTGACTAAACGAACGTAGCTGATTCACATAACCAAACATATTCGCCAACGGAACCATCGCCGATATTACTCGTACCACACCCCGTTGCTCCATGTCACTTATCTGTCCGCGACGCGAGTTAATATCTCCTATAATATCTCCCATGTACTCCTCAGGAGTCACCACCTCAACCGACATCACAGGCTCCAATAACTTCGGTGAACTCTTCCCCAAGGCCTCACGAAATGCCGCTCTCGCCGCTATCTCAAAAGCCAAAACAGATGAATCCACATCGTGGAACGCTCCGTCCACAAGAACAACCTTAAAATCTATCACAGGAAATCCCGCTATAAGCCCAGCCATCTTCGCACTCATCAAGCCCTTGTCGACACCCGGGATATACTCCTTCGGAACCACACCACCCACAATCTTCGACTCAAACTCATATCCACCTCCAGGGGGAAGAGGCTCAAACTCCAAAACCACACGTGCAAACTGACCCGCTCCTCCCGTCTGCTTCTTATGTGTATAGTCCACAGAAACCGCCTTACCCAAAGTCTCACGGTACGCCACCTGCGGTGCTCCCACATTCGCGTCCACATGAAACTCTCGCCTCATCCGATCCACAATAATATCCAAGTGCAACTCACCCATACCCTTAATAATCGTTTGCCCACTCTCCACATCCGTCGACACACGAAAACTCGGGTCCTCTCCCGCCAAACGATTCAACGCATGAGACATCTTCTCCTGATCCGTTTTCGTCTTCGGCTCCACCGCTATCTCAATCACAGGATCCGGAAACTCCATACGCTCAAACAATACAGGAGCCTGTATATCACACAAGGTGTCTCCCGTCGTCGTGTTCTTCAATCCACATAACGCCACAATATCTCCCGCTCGTGCTTCCTTGATCTCCTCACGGTGATTCGCGTGCATCAAAAGCATACGACCCACACGCTCCTTCTGCTCCTTCATCGAGTTGTACATATGACTACCCGCTTCCAAAATCCCAGAATACACACGCACAAAAGTCAAAGTCCCCACATAAGGGTCCGTCATAATCTTAAACGCAAGCCCCGCAAAGGACTCCTCGTCCGAACAAGCGCGTGTAATCGGTTCCTCTCCCTCTTCAACCATGCCTTCTGCAGGCGGCAAGTCAGACGGAGACGGCAAGTACGCGATCACCGCGTCAAGCATAGGCTGTACACCCTTGTTCTTAAATGCCGTGCCGTTCAACACAGGCGTAAAGGTTCCAGAAATCGTACCCTTCCGAATACACGCCTTCAAGACTTCCTCACTCGGCTCTTCCCCACTCTCCAAATAAGCCTCCATAGCCACATCATCTTGCTCCACCGCCAACTCCACCAACGCTTGACGGTACAACTGTGCCTCACTCTGCAAATCTGCCGGAATCTCTACCTCGTCAAACTTTGCCCCCAGCTCCTCTCCACTCCACACAAGAGCCTTCATCTTCACCAAATCCACTATCCCCTGATACACATCCTCAGCCCCTATCGGCAACTGCAATACCAACGGCACCGCTCCCAAACGAGACTTGATCATCTCCACACAACGCATAAAATCCGCCCCGACCCTGTCCATCTTGTTCACAAAGCAAACTCGCGGCACATTGTACTTGTCCGCCTGACGCCACACCGTCTCAGATTGAGGCTCCACACCCGCAACCGCGTCAAATACCGCAACCGCTCCGTCCAAGACACGGAGAGAACGCTCCACCTCAATCGTAAAATCTACGTGACCGGGCGTGTCTATAATATTAATACGGTGTCCAGCCCACTCACACGTCGTCGCTGCAGACGTAATCGTTATGCCACGCTCCTGCTCCTGCTCCATCCAGTCCATCGTCGCATTGCCCTCATGCACCTCACCTATCTTGTGCGACTTACCCGTATAGTACAGAATCCTTTCCGTAGTCGTGGTCTTACCCGCATCAATGTGCGCCATAATCCCAATATTCCGGTACAATTCAATCGGAAACGACCTTTTCATCTCTCTCTACCTAACTCTCTTCTCTACCAACGATAATGCGCAAATGCTCGGTTGGCTTCCGCCATCTTATGTACCGTCTCTCGCTTCTTCATACTCCCACCGCGACCATTAAATGCCTCCACCAACTCCACGCCCAAACGCTCAACCATCGTCTGCTCTCCACGATTCCGTGCATTTTCCACTATCCAACGAAACGCCAACGCCCGAGCCCTTTCAGACCTCACCTCCACAGGAATCTGATACGTCGCTCCACCCACACGGCGCGACCTCACCTCAAGCTGTGGCTTCACATTCGAAACCGCCGCATGAAAAACCTTCAACGGCTCCTCACCCGTCTTATCCGACACATAGTCAAACGCTTTGTACACAATACCTTCCGCCACCGCCTTCTTGCCATTCAACATCAATATGTTAATAAACTTCGACAACACCTCATCTCCGTACTTCGGATCAGGCAAAACCTCCCGCTTATGAACCATTCCTCTTCTTGACATAATCTCTCTACCTCTCTACTTAGGACGCTTCGCACCGTACTTCGAACGACGCTGACGCCTGTCCTTCACGCCCTGCGTGTCCAGCTTCCCCCTGATCGTATGATAACGCACCCCAGGCAAATCCTTCACACGACCTCCCCTTATCAATATCGCCGCGTGCTCTTGCAAATTGTGTCCCTCACCAGGGATATAACTCGTCACCTCAAAACCACTCGTCAATCGCACACGACACACCTTCCTCAAGGCCGAATTCGGCTTCTTCGGCGTCGTCGTATAAATACGCGTACACACGCCTCGACGTTGCGGACACGCCTTCAATGCAGGCACCTTGTCCCTGCGAGGCTTGTTCTTCCGCGAATGGCGGATCAGTTGGTTCACCGTGGGCATAGCTCTATTTCCATTTCAACTTGCTTACTTCAACTCTGCTTACTCTTCCCACACCCTCTCTTATCCCACCCCCTCTGCTCAATTATCGCTCAATATCCACAACACTCTTATCGGTGACCTCTCACAAAGTCAACACACAACAAGCCCCCCAAAGCCAATCCCTAAGGACATACTCTGAAGAGGGGAACCCCTCGACACGCACAACAAAAGCACAAGACCTTCACTACACGTCATCTATCAAACGACTCTATACATTCGCACGGAAAAACGTCGTCTTGCCGAGACCTCAGAGAATACCCATAACCACCTCATCTCATCAGAATATAACTTCACCTTCTTTCAGGAGCGTTATACAAACACGACAACTGCCCGCATCCCAAGTGCGTAGTCGTTGTTTTAGTCTATACTTGGGGACGCGTCAACTCTTTTTTCACAAAAAGACACCCTATACCCTCTTACCTCACCACCTCCTTACCCAGACCCTACTCCTGATCTCTTAATACCTGCTCACTCAGGTTGCGCAAACGCTCTCCAGCCAAAAAGGAGGACGCCGTGTTCGGGTGCTTCGTCACCAGATACTTATACGCTCCCACCGCATCGCTAATGTCACCCAACTGCTCGTGGCACGAACCTCTCATGTATACAAGACGACTGTAAATCTCTTCCGACAAATCAGGATTAAGTTCCGCCCTCGCCAAATTCTCAAATACAGCCGTGCAATCGCGAATCACAAACGCATCGTTCGCGTCTATCCAAGGATTAGAACCAAGTTGTGACGTCACAACACTGCCTCCACTGCACGAAGACAGAAACAACACCAACACAGACACCCACAAAATCCGAATACTTCTCAAGCCAGAAAACAACACTTCGACTCATCCCCTTCAAAAACAATTTCCTTTTCCCTACCCCAAAACCCCAAAACTACTCCTCACAGAATACGTTCGGTTAATTCTAAAGCAAAAAACATACCGCATCCGCACTCCCACACCCTTACCCTCTATCCCCATTCTTCGGTTAATTCGCTACCCCTGTCAATACTTATCAAAAACTCCACTAACCCAAATGCAAAAAAACAAAATTTCTTAAAGACATCCTCTCACAAATCACATAACATGGCAGTTCTTTTTACGTAGATTTCATTTCTACCAACCCATAACCTACCCCTTGTATGTTTTTCCTACTTCTAAACATTGCTCCGCAACAGGCGAAAAATAATACAAGAACACCACCTTACAAAACACAAAGGAGACCTTTATGACTATACCTTCACTCGAAAAACCTCGCCGGCCCTTCTTCTCATCAGGACCCACCGCAAAACCAGAATCATGGTCTCCACAGTCCCTCGCTCACGCTATGGTCGGACGATCGCATCGCGACCCCGTCGCCATCGACAAAATACAAAGTCTCGCAGATAAACAACGTAAACTCCTCAATATCCCCGCAAATTACCACCTCGGTGTCTTCCTCGGATCCAATACAGGCGCTTTCGAAGCCGCTCTTTGGAACCTACTCGGACCCAAACCCGTCGACGTCATCATTACAGGACACTTCAGCAATAACTGGCTCGATGATGTCCAACAACTCGCAGAAACACCACAAGGAATACCCTCCGTACACCCCATCGGAATACCCTTCAAAACACTACCAAACCTCCAAGATACAAACCCCGATCACGATTGCGTCGTCACGTGGCATGACACACCCGCCGGCACCATCATTCCCAATGGAAACTTTATCGGGGCCAAACGAGACGGACTCGTCTTCGTCGACGCCACAAGTGCCGCTTTCTGTACCGACCTGCCTTGGCAACAATTCGACGCCGTCTCTTGGTCTTGGCAAAAAGCCCTCGGCGGAGAACCAGGATTCGGAATGCTCGCTCTCTCCCCGCGCGCATGGGAACGACTCCAAAATTATACTCCCTCTTGGCCCGTGCCATCCTTCTTGCGACTCCACTCGGAAGCCTCCGATATCAATACCCTGCCTTTTGACGCAAAACCTCTCAATACCATCTCTATGCTCGCCATCGAAGATGCCCTCATCGTCACGTCCTTCGCAGAAGAAAGAGGACTCAACGCCATGATTCAACACTCGCGTAAAGGACTCGAAGTCGTCTCTCAATGGCTCGAACAATCTCCTCATCCCTTCAAATTCCTCATACAAGAACAAGAATGGAGATCCCCCATCGCCATTGCCATCACCACTCAAGATGACCCGCAAAAAGCTTACAAAATCGCCGATCTCCTCAGCCAACACAGCGTCGCCTTCGACATAAAAGGACACGCAGCATCGCCTCCTTGCATCCGAATCTGGAACGGTCCCACCGTCAATCTCGAAGACCTCGAAAAATTACTCCCTTGGCTCGACTGGGCCTTCCAAGAGGTAAGCTAAACACTCCCCACCCCACCACCCTACGCACACAAAAAACCAAAAAATGAGGACTCCCTTCTTCACGCACACCTGAATGTACCCCTAGAGAAACTTTCATCATGGAAAATCCTTCCGCACCCGCATCCGTCTCCCCAGAGTGGCTCGCCCAAAACCTCGAGAATCACGACAAAATCCTCGTGCTCGCTTGCCACTGCGACCCCGCGTCTCACAACACCCAAAAAACTATCGAACTCTACGAAAATCTCCACATCCCCAACGCCATCCTTTGCGACGTCTCAGACCTTTCCGATAGCCTCTCCCCCTTCCCTCACCAAGCCCCCTCTGCCGAAGACTTCATAAAAAAAATACAAAAACTCGGAATCTCTCCCCACAAACATATCGTCTGCTACTCCTTCGGACCCATACCCGCCGCCCCAAGAATATGGTGGCTCCTACGACTCTTCGGATTCCAAAATGTCAGCGTACTCAATACATCCCTCTCATCATGGGAAAAAAATAACTTCCCCGTCTCCTCTCAAAAATATACGCCCCCAAGACCACTCCACGAACCCATCTCCGTCGAATACCAACACCACCTCATCGCAGACCACATCCAAGTCCTGCACGCCGTCTCACAAAATGATGACTCACCCAAAGTCATAGACGCACGATCAAAAGAACGATTCTTCGCCATGAGCCCAGAACCACGAGAACCCTCAACCTCAGGCCATATCACCGGATCTCTCAATATGCCCTTCCCCCTCGTCTTCTCCCAAGAAAATCTACCTCTCTTGCCAAAAACACGACTACGACAACTCTTCGCAGAACACTATGTCGACCCCGACAAACCCCACATCTTCACTTGCGGCTCCGGCGTCACCGCCTGCGTCCTTGCTTGGGCCCAAGCCTCCGTCGGATGCCAAGACAGTGCCGTCTACGACGGTTCATGGGCCCATTGGATTAGCGACCCCTCTCGACCCACATCTCCCTAACTTCTGCCTCTCTCCTCCAGTAGCTTCCGCGCAAACCTGCGAGTCACATCCCCGTAGACCTCCGTCAAAGACTCCAAATCCTGCAAAGAAACCCTCTCGTCCACCCCATGCATCGTCTTGCCACACAAACCAAAATCCGCTACCGCACAAAAATCTTTCACAAAGCGTGAATCACTCGTTCCCCCCACCGTCGACCACTCCGGCGTTATTCCCAACACCTCCCGACAACTCTCCGTAATACTCTCCACCCCCACGCCAGGAGCCGTCATAAAGCTCGTTGCATTGCAACGCATCTCAAGATCATAACTGCCCTCAGGCTCTCCCACATTCAAAAGCAATGTCCCAAGAAACATCTTCAGACTCTCCTCAGTATGAAGATCATTAAACCTCACATTAAAATATCCAGTCGCACGACCAGGTATCACATTCGACGCACCTTGACTCACCTCTATCGACGTCACCGACAACCGCGTCGCCTCAAAAAATTCTGAACCCTTGTCAAAACTTACCTCCACAAGCGGCCGCAAAAGCCTCAAAAGCCTATGCACCGCATTGTCCGCCAAGTCCACATAGCCCGTGTGGCCTTGGCGACCTTTCACGTGCAAAATTCCATGCAACGAACCCCTCCTCCCCACCTTCAACGCATCCCCCAATCTCTCAGAAGAAGTCGGCTCTCCGTTCAAACAAAAATCCCAACGCTCGCCCTCATCATACAAAAAAGGAAGTGCACGTGCAGCCCCGTTCACCGCTGCCGCCTCCTCGTCACTCGTCACAAAAAAAGAAATCGGAATACCCAAACCCTCCAATGCACCAGACTCATACAAACGCCTCAACGCCGCTACATAACACGCAACTCCACCCTTCATATCCACCGCACCACGACCCACCATCACCTCACCCTCTTCCCCCCAATCCCGTACCTCACCCCCAAACGGATCACAACTCCAAGCCTCTTCATCTCCAGGAGGAACCACATCCACATGTCCCAAAAATAACAAACCACCCTCGCCCTCCCCATACCTTCCGTACAAATTCTCTACCCGTTCCTCCCCCTCGCCAAAACTCAGTCGCCTCACGCAAAAGTCCATACCCTCCAGCCACGCACCTATCTTATCAAGACTCCCACCGTCACGAGGCGATACACTCCTGCACCCTATCAAACTCTTCAATACCTGAGACGGATCCCTTACCTCTGCTCCTGTAGTCAATTTTACAAACCCCTCAACAACTCATTAATAGAAACCTTCGAACGCGTCTTCTCATCCACACGCTTCACAATCACCGCACAATACAAATTCGGACCAGGAGAACCATCCGGTAAGGCCTTCCCCGCCATGCTCCCCGGAACCACCACACTGTACGCAGGAACACGACCACGGAACGATTCTCCCGTCGTCCGATCAATAATTGTCGTCGAAGCCCCCAAAAAGACTCCCATCGACAATACCGCTCCCTCTTCAACCCTCACACCCTCCACCACCTCAGATCGCGCCCCTATAAAACAATGATCCTCTATCACCACAGGACCCGCCTGCAAGGGCTCCAAAACCCCACCTATCCCCACTCCTCCCGACAAATGAACATGCTTGCCAATCTGTGCACACGAACCCACCGTCGCCCACGTGTCCACCATCGTACCCTCATCCACATACGCTCCCACATTCACAAAACTCGGCATCAACACCACGTCCCTACCCACATACGCCGAATACCTCACCACACAACTCGGAACCGCCCGAAAACCAAAACCTCGGAAATCTTCCTCACCCCAACCGTCAAACTTATTCCTCACCTTGTCCCACCATACCCCCGCATCTCCAGAACCTCCACGAACCAACTTCATCGCATTCAGGCGAAATGACAACAATACCGCCTTCTTCAACCACTGATTCACATGCCAAACCCCATCCCGCTTCTCCGCTACCCTCACCTCTCCCTTGTCCAACATCCCCAAAACCTCATCCACATCCCTACGTACCTCGCCTTCCGTACGCTCATTATACTCCGCCCGATGCTCAAACCATTCTTCCACGCGCTCTTCAAGTCCCGACATACTCATCTCCTTTCGTTTCCTCATCACCCCTCAACACCTCTACCCCAGGCAAACGCCTTCCCTCCAAATACTCCAAAAAAGCTCCTCCCGCAAGAGATACATACCCCAAAGTATCTCCTCCGTCGAGACTCACACCGCACACCTTCAACGCCGCTACCGTATCGCCACCACCTCCCACCGTCACACAACCCCTCCGAGTCGCACGCTCCAACAAAGCCACAAAACCCATCGTACCCCCACAAAATCTCTCGTCCTCAAACAGTCCCAACGGACCGTTCCACACAATCCGCTCCGCAATCTCCATGCTCCTCCCCAACCTCTCAAGCGTCAAAGGACCCACATCCAATGCCCGTTCATTCTCGCCAATCTCTCCCACAGCACACACCCTCACCCCCAGTGGACCCTCCACCACCACGTCTTCAGGCAAGACCAAATCCACTCCCAAAGAACGCGCCTTCTCCTCTATACCCCGTGCATCATCCATCATACCCTCCTCCACCAGACTCTTCCCCAAACCACATCCTCTCATCAACAAAAATGTATGGGCCATCGCACCTCCCAACACCAAAGTCTCCACCTTCTCCAGCAATCCCTCCAATAACGGCAACTTCGTCGAAATCTTTGAACCTCCCACCACCGCAACCGTTCCCTCCCTACCTTCTCCCAATACTCCCTCCAACGCCGCCAACTCACGAGACAACAAATCCCCTCCCACACTCGGGAGATACTTCGCCACTCCAGAAACCGAACTGTGTCCCCGATGGGCCACAGAAAAAGCATCCCCCACAAACAAATCTCCACACAAAGATATAGCCCTCGCCCAATCATCGTCTCCCCTCGTCTCCCCTTCATGAAAACGTACATTCTCAAACAGTCCCACCTCGCCTTCACCCAATCCTGCTCCCAAACCCTCCCGCACATCCCCAAGCCAACGCACAGAACAACCCAACAACGACTCCACATCACCCAAAACTATACGAAGACTCAACCCCTCCTCATAACCCTTAGGACGTCCCAAGTGCGACAAAATCATCACCCGACACCCCGCCTCCTTCAACCTCAATAAAGTCGGGACATGTGCCTCTATCCGACTCCTATCCCTCACGGTGCCTCCCTCCATCGGCACATTAAAATCACAACGCACCAATACCCTCCCACCCCCGACT
>CAKMZR010000003.1 GCA_929200455.1 uncultured Alphaproteobacteria bacterium
GTGTTGGGTTATACGGGACACATGGATCTTTCGAGGGGGGGTGAGGAGAGAAGGGGGGGTGAGGAGAGTTTGTATGCACGTCTTCCGTCGCCTAGGGTGGGTAAGAGTGGGATGGAGCGAGTATTGGATTCGTCTTTGCGTGGTCAGGTAGGGATTCGCCAAGTAGAGAGCAATGCGTTGGGTCGTGTGGTGAGGGAGATAGGACGAGAGGAGAGCAAGACGGGGGAGAAGGTGCGGTTGACGTTGGACGTGGACTTGCAGAGATTTTTGCATTTTCAGATGCGGAAGGTTCGGGCGGGAGGAGCGATGTTGATAGATCCTTGGACGGGTTCAGTGCGAGCGATGGTTTCGAAGCCTGATTTTGATCCGAATATATTTTCGCGAGACTTGTCTGTATCGGAGTGGGAAGATTTTCGACGTCGTCGTCCGTCACCCTTGTTGAATCGGGTGACGGGTCAGAGTTATGCCCCGGGTTCATTATTTAAGCTTGTGATGATGTTGTCGGCGATGGAGGCGGGTATACCTGTGGGAAGGAGGTATCTTTGTGAGGGTTCGATAGAGGTGGGTCAAGACAGGCTTCACTGTTGGAAGAAGGGGGGTCATGGTCGTTTGAACATGGAGGAGGCTTTGAGGAGTTCGTGTGATGTTTGGTTTTATCGTGTGATGGAGGATTTGGGATTGGAGCGTGCGATGGAGACGGCGCGGAAGTTGGGATTTGGGGAGAAGGTGGGGGATGATCATTTTCTTTTTGAGCGTACGGGTTTGCTGCCTTCGCGAGCGTGGAAGGAGGAGAGATTTGGGAGTTCTTGGACGTTGGGCGATTCGTTGGTGGTGGGCATAGGTCAGGGTTATGTATCGGGAACGTTGGCACAGATGGGTATGATGATGTCGCGTCTTTTGACGGGGGGTGTGACACGTAATTTGCGATTATTGGAAGCGGATTCTGAGTCTGTGAAGAGCGAGTTGTCTGGGGATGAGCTTTACCGTAGTGGATATTTTGGGGGTAAGAGGGAGGAGGATGAGTCGTATGTGTCGATAGATCCTTTGCACCGCCGTGTGATTTTGCGAGCAACAGATCAGGTTGTGAACGACAAGAGGGGAACGGCGTACCGTTTGCGTTTGCGTTATCCAGGTTTGAGTTTTGCGGGCAAGACGGGAACGAGTCAGGTTCGTCGTATTAGTGCGGCGGAGCGGGAGGAGGGTGTGAAGAAGAACGAGGATTTGCCTTGGAGGTTGCGTGATCATTCATTATTTGCGGGTTATGCGCCATTGGATTTGCCGCGTTATGTGATGGTGGTGTTGATAGAGCACGGGGGCAGTTCGACGCGAGCGGCGGTTCCTATAGCACGAGAGATGTTGCTGAGGACGCAGATAGGTTTTGATCAGGGCATAGACACATGATGGAGGTGAGCATTAAGGATCGCCGAGGTCTGAACTACCGTTTATTGAACATGGGCTGGTTTTTGCCTTTTCTGTTGACGGTTCTTTCAGGATTTGGGGTTATGATGTTGTATGCGGTTGCGATGGGAGATTTGTCGCGTTGGGGATATGGACATATGTTTCATTTTTTTGTGGGTTTTTTGGTGATGTTTGTGATTGCGATGATTGACTTACGTTTTTTGTATCGTTGGTCGTATGAATTATTTTTTGTGTCGTTGTTTTTTCTTATATTGGTAGAGTTTGTGGGTTCGTCACGTATGGGAGCACAGCGTTGGTTAGGATTGGGAGGATTTATTTTTCAGCCGTCTGAATTATTAAAGATTACGTTGATATTGGTATTGGCGAGATTTTTTGTGTCTGGGGTAGCGGAGAGGAAGAGGGAGTGGCTGAGTATAGTGATGTCGTTATGTATGATGATGGTTCCGGTTGTGTTTATTTTGCGACAGCCTGATTTGGGGACGGGTTTGGTTTTGATGTTGACGGGATTTTCGATTTTATTTTTGTCAGGTATTCCGTGGAGGAAGCTGAGTGTTCTTGTGGGAGCGGGATTATTGAGTGTCCCTTTGATGTGGTTTTATGTGTTGCATGCGTATCAGAAGAAGCGTGTTTTGACATTTTTGGGTATAGATTCGGATGTGACGGGAGACATGTATCATATTACGCAGTCGAAGATAGCGTTGGGTTCTGGGGGATTGTGGGGACAAGGTTTTTTGGAAGGGAGTCAGAGCAATTTGAGTTTTTTGCCTGAGAAGCAGACGGATTTTATTTTTACGGTGATAGCGGAGCAATTTGGATTTGTGGGAGTGTTGGTGGTGTTGGGTTTGTATGGAGTGGTGGTGGTGTATGGATTATGGGTTTCGATGAATTCTCGGAATGGTTTTGGGAAGCTTGTGGCATCGGGTGCGAGTATGACGTTTGGATTTTACGTGGTGGTGAACGTGGGCATGGTGAGTGGGATGTTGCCGGTTGTGGGTATCCCGTTGCCGTTGATTTCGCGAGGGGGAACGTCGATGGTGGTGATGATGGCGTTGATGGGATTGGTGATGAATGTATTGATAGAGAACAGGCTTTCCCGCCGCGAGGGTATGGGATGGGTGAGGTAGGGAGTTGCAAATAGAGCAAATCAAGAGATTGACAATAAAACGATCCTTTTTATGATTGTGTTAGGTGGTGTCTTTGGGGGGAAGGGGGGGGGGGGTGAAGGTGGTGGGAAGAGAGTCGTTGGGGTTGGTAGATGTGGGGGGTAGGGAGACGTGATGATTTATGGAGTAGGTCGAAGAATTGGCTGAGATATGAGGGCAGAAGGTTGATGATAAACGGAAAGAGTAGACCGGTTCTGAAGTTAGGATTTGGGGACTTGGTTTTGTGTTTGGTGTTGTTGTTGTCGGCATGTACGGCACCGAAGACGTCGCCTGTGGATCCGCAGGCGTGAGGATTGGATCAGCAACAACGGTTGTCGGAGGTGTACGCAAGGCAAGAGCCGTTAGGCGGAGCCTTGACACTGTCGGAGGCGATGGCGCGTTCTGTAGCGTACAACATGGACTATCGTCTGGCACTTTTGGAGACGCAGTTGGCGTTGGAGCGAGCAGATCTTACGCGTTATGACATGTTGCCGAAGGTTGTGGCGAAGGCGGGTTACACGATAAGAAATTCGTCGCTTCATGTGCGGACGTTAGACGAAACGTCGAATACCCTTAGCAGTTTCGAGCGTAGGGGAGATGCGGATAATTTGACGGGCAAACTGTCATTGTCGTGGAATATTATAGACTATGGTCTTGCGAGCATACGGGGACAGCAAAAGGCGGACGAGGCTCGGGTGATGAACGAGAGACGCCGTAAGGTGGTGCAAGGTATTATACAAGACGTGCGTGTGGCGTACTGGCGTTCTGTGGCTTCTGAGCGGATGACGGGGAATATAGGTGCTGTGATGTTGCGTCTTAACGAGGCTTTGAGGGAATCTGAGCTTGTAGAGATTCAGCGTGTGTTGCCTCCTCTTGAGGCTTTGGAGTACCAAAAGCGTATTTATTTGATTTTGCAGACCTTGGAGGGTATGCGTCGCAGTTTGGTGACGGTGAAATCGGATTTGCGTCGTTTGATTAATCTTCAGCCAGGTCAAAATTTTCGGGTATTGATTCCGCATGATATGGATCTGAGCAGTCTTGAGAATCGGTTCCAAGACGTGAATCGTTTGGAGCGAGAGGCTTTGGGGAATCGCCCTGAGATGAGGTCTCAGAAGTACGGTGAGCGGATAACGGTTGCGGAAACGGAGCGCGAATTGCGGAAAATGCTGCCGAATCTTGAGATTAACACGGACGCTGTTTTTAATAACAGCCGTTATGTTCAAGATAATTTCTGGGTAGGACTTGGTTCTGCGGTGTCGTGGAATTTGATGGATCTGTTTTCTCGCGGCGAGCGTCTGAAGGTGAGGGAGCGTGCCCAAGACATAGAGCGTCTCCGAACGTTGGCTCTTGCGGCAGCAGTTGTGGCACAGGTGAACATATCGTTTGAAGATTTTAAGCAGAGTCTTCGAGAGTTTCGGAACACGGAGAAGATTTATCAGGTGAACAGACGGATAGCAGAACAGGTGGGCAGTGTAGCCTCCCGCCAAACGATTCCTCCTCTTGAGCAAATTGAGGCAGAGACGAATAGTCTTATTTCTCAGTTGAATCTTGACTTAGCCTTTGCGGATATTCAGGCGTCTTATGGCCAGGTCTTGGTGTCTGTGGGGAATGATCCGTTGCCTGAGAGTTTGGTCTCTACGGACTTGTCACAGTTGGTGAGTGTTTTTGAGTCGTACAATAAGAATTTTGGTGTGCGTTATGACTTGCCTATCTATTTGCTGTACTACAATATTTAGTGAGCTGGAGCTAAGCTGGAGTGTCTAAGCTGAGGTTCCTAAGCTGGAGTGCCTGAGGGCGAGAGTTGAGGTGGGGGGGCAAGAGCTGGGGTGTCTAAGCTGGGGCAGGGGTGAGGGATGAACAACTATCCTGTGGGTTTGCAGAGGGGAAGGATTTTCTCGACATGAGGTGTGATTCTCACGACAATTTCGCGGATGCCTTGGGCATTTGGGTGTATTTGGTCTTTGAGATTGAGGTGTGATTTTGTGGCGACTCCGTCGAGAAAGAAGGGGTAGAAGGGGACATTGTGTTTTGATGCGAGTCTTGGGTAGATATTATTAAATTTTGTGGCGTAATCTTCGCCCATATTGGGCAGGGCTTTCATGCCTGTGAGGAGGACGAGAATATTTTGTTTTTTGATTTTTTGGATGATGAGGTTGAGATTTTTTTCTGTTTGAGGATTTGGCAGGCCTCGGAGCATATCGTTTGCGCCGAGTTCGATGATAATGAATCCGGGTTTATCGAAGAGTTGCCAATCGAGTCTAGCAAGAGCACTTGTGGTGGTATCGCCTGAGACTCCGCCATTAATGACTTCGACATGGTGTTGTTTGTCGATGAGTGATTGTTCGAGTACTTTTGGGAAGGCTTGATTTTTTGGGAGTCCGTATCCTGCGGAGAGGCTGTCGCCGAAGACGAGGATTCGGCAAGGATTTTCGGCCCAAGCGAGAGAGGGTATGGTGGTGAGGAGGAGGGATAGGATGATGATGAGGTTGAGCGTAACAAAATGTAATAAGTTTGCGGGTTGGTATTGTATAGAGGGGATCATGGTGTCATCTTTGATAGGAGGGGTTGGTAGAGTACGATAGGAAAAGAGAAGTTTTTTTGCAAGAGAAGTTTTTGGAGATAGAGATGGAAGGTCAAGTACTGTTGACGGCAGAAGATGTACGTTTGAGTTTTGGAGAGGAGGGAAAGAAACGCGTGGATGTTCTCCGCGGTGTTGATTTGACTTTGAAGAGGGGTGAGATTGTGGGATTGGTGGGGCCTTCAGGTTCTGGCAAGACTTCACTTATGATGGTGTTGTCTGGATTGGAGAAGGTGAGCGGGGGTCGTATAGACGTGGATGGTTGTGATATAGCGTCCTTGGACGAGGATGAGTTGACATTATTCCGCCGTCGTCATGTGGGAATAGTGTTTCAGCATTTTCATTTGATGGCGAACATGACGGCTCACGAGAACGTGGCGTTGCCTTTGGGTTTATTGAAGGATGAGCATGCGTGGGAGAAGGCGTCGGAGATGTTGGATACTGTGGGTTTAGGGAATCGTTTGGATCATTATCCGCGAGAATTGTCGGGAGGTGAGCAGCAGCGCGTGGCGGTTGCTCGGGCGTTTGTGGGTTCGTCGAAGTTGGTATTTGCGGATGAGCCTACGGGGAATTTGGATGAGGAGACGGGTCATAGGGTGAGGGATTTAATTTTTTCGCAGGCGGAGGAGAAGGGCACGTCTGTTTTGTTGATATCGCACGACAAGGATTTGGCGTTGTCATGTACGCGTTGTGTGACGTTGAAGGAGGGTAAATTGAAGGATATGGGGGATGATTAATTTTTTGATTTTTCGTTTAGCGTTTTGGGAGTTGCGGGGGCGGCTGCAGGGAATGGGAATTTTTGTGTTGTGTGTGGCGTTGGGGGTGATGGCGGTGGTTTCAGTGGGGAGCATGTCGGATTCATTTTTTCAGACGTTGAGTCGAGACGGTAAGGTTTTGTTGGGTGGAGATGCGTCTTTACAGAAGCGAGGGGGTCCTTTTGGAGAGGATGTGAGGCCGTGGTTGGAGGGAGAGGGGGTGGAGGTTTCGTCGATGTTGGCGATGCGTAGCATGATGGTGAAGGAGGATCGGAGTATACAGCAGTTGGTGGTGTTGCATCTTGTGGATGATATGTATCCTTTGTACGGGGACGTGGAGTTGGAGGAGGGAGAGTGGGAGGATGTATTTTCGGAGGGGGAGGGAGGTCTTGATGGTATAGCGGTTGCGCGGGAGTTGGCGTTGAAGTGGGATATAGAGAAGGGTGACAAGCTATGGTTTGGTAGGAAGTTATTTGAGGTTCGAGGTATTGTGGTGTCTGAGCCTGATAGGAATTTGCGTTTTGGATTTTTTGGTCCGCGTGTGACGATGATGACGGGTTCCTTGGAGGGTACGGGATTGGTGGAGGTGGGGAGTTTGGTTCGTTATTGTTATCGTTTGAGGTTGGGAGCAGGAGCGAATCTGGAAGATTTTTCGCGTCGTTTATCGGAGAAGTTTCCGAATCCTGATTGGGATTTGCGAACGAGTGAGAATGTGGATCCGAATGTGGAGAACAGTGTGGAGCTCGTGACGGAGTTTATGACGTTGGTGGCTTTGACGATTATGTTGATAGGAGGCGTGGGTATTGGGAATGCGGGTCGTGCTTTTTTGGGAGGACGTCTTTCGTTGATTGCGATATTGAAGTGTTTGGGTGCGACCCGCCGTGAGGTATTTTGGGTATGTTTTTTGTTGTTGTTGTGGATGAGTTTTTTGGGGAGTGTATTGGGGAGTGTATTGGGTGTGTTGTTGCCGTATGTGGTCTTGCCGATTTTGGGAGGCCTATTGCCTATTGAGGTGAGTCCTATGATTTCTTGGTCTTCGGTAATTTTGGGCTGGGGACTTGGATTTTTGGTGATGTTGATATTTGTGTGGATATCATTGTCGCTTGCGACGAAGGAGCATGTGGGTCGTTTGTTTCGTCAGAATGACGGACTTGTGGTGTGGAAGAGTTGGTTAGAGGCGGATCTGTATGCGAAGCTGGGTACATTTTTTTCTTTTTGTGGGCTGACGTTGGTGGTGGTGTGGGGATTGGATCATCGTGATTTGATGTTGTCTTTTTTGGTGGGTGTTGTGATTGTTTATTTACTATTTTATGTTTTGGGACGTTGTTTGATGGGTTTTTTACGCAAGATTCCTCGTCTGAAGGATTTCTTTATGAATTTGGCGTTGTCGTCATTGTATCGTCCAGGGAACATGACGGTAGCGGTACTGATGTCGCTTGGCATAGGACTGACGGTATTGGTGAGCATAGCGATGGTGCAGGGGAGTGTCTTGCAGACGGTAAGGGATTTGGAGGGCAGTGATGTGCCGTCATTTTTCTTGGTGGATGTGCAAGAGGGTCAGAGGGAGAGATTGGAGTCTTTGTTGGATGTGGGGGGTATTGCGGACGATAAGAGGCGAGAGGCATTATTTTCGCCGATTTTGCGAGCAAGGATTGTGTCGATGGGGGGTGTGGACGTGGAGGACATAGAGGTTCCGCCGGACTATAATTGGGTATTGGAGGGAGATCGAGCATTGACGTGGGACGACACGCCGGACTTGAGGGATGACAATAGGTTATTGAAGGGAGAGTGGTGGGATGAGGGTTATGAGGGGGAGCTTTTGGTATCGTTTGATCATGGAGCGGCGGAAGCTTTTGGTTTGGGATTGGGAGACAGTTTGGGAGTTCGTGTATTGGGTCGTGTTTTTGAGGCGAAGATAGCGAATTTGCGTGGTGTGAGGTGGGAATCTTTGAGTATGAATTTTCTGATGGTTTTTCCGGAGTCTTCTTTTCGAGGTGCACCATTTGGCTACTTGTCGTCGGTGTATTTGCCTGAGGGGGAATTGACGTTATTTGAGAAGCGGGTTGTGGAGGAGATGCCGAATGTGACGCCATTGAGACTGGATGGATTTGTGGAGCAATTTCGTCGTATTTTTGAGGGTATAGCGTTGGGTGTATTGGTGATGGGTTGGTTTGCGATATTGACGGGTGTTGTGGTTTTGGGGGGCGTGATGTTGGCGAATCACGAGGCTCGTGTGGGTCAGGCGATTATTTACAAGGTTGTGGGTATGACGCGTAAGGAGTTTGTGAGGCAGACATTGTGGGAGTTTGGTCTTGTGGGTTTTGTGGGTTCTTTGGGGAGCATGGTGATGGGTTCGGTGTCGTCGTACTTGGTGGTGACGTTTGTGATGAATCTTGACTGGCGGTGGTCTCCTGAGGTGGCGTTGTACACGAGTCTTTGTGGTCTTGGCGTGACTTTGTGTATAGGGATTGTACATATGTGGTATGTGCAGGGTCGTTCTGTGGGACTTCTTTTGCGGAACGAGTAGGAGTAACGAGCAGGAGTGGCGGCGGCGGCGGCGGGAGCAGGAGCGGAAGGAGCGGAACGAACAGGAGCGGAAGGAGCAGGGGCGGCGGGAACGGGAGTGGAACGTGGTATTTTTAAGGAGAGGATGGGGTACTTTCCGAAGGATTTTCTAAGGGGATCCAACCGTTTTTTAGGTAGTGTGCTTTGAGTATGGAGTAGGTGAAGAAGGGGTAGATGAGGTGGGAGATGCGAAGGTAAAAAGTGCCAAGAGGAAGCTGAGTACGGCGTGTTTCCAGATGCCTCGCACGATCCAGTAGAAGGGTCCGAATAAGAACACCCAGAGCCAACTCAAGGAAGAGGCCGCTTCTTCGATATAGGAGTTTTGGGGATTTTTGAACAGCATGGTGCGTCTTTTCCGGGTGGTAGTGTTGACAGCGAATGATGTATACAGGGTACGTTTTTTTTTGATTGTGTCAAGTTTGGGGTTGAGAAGAGATGAGGATGTCCCAATGATTTTGGGAGGGTTCATGAGAGATATTGAGGATGTGGGCGTGTATTTTTTTGGCGAGCATGGTGATATCTTGAGGGGCTCCCGGGTCTGTGACGCGTACGAGGAGGGTATGTCCGGGAGAGATATTTGCGAGGGCTTTTCGTGTTTTGAGGACGGGTAGGGGACAGAGGAGTCCTGAAGTATCGAGGAACTGGTGGTGTGTGGGCGTATTCATGGAGATTTATTCTTGGAATTGCTGTTTGATGAGTCGTGATCGGATATCGTGATGGGGTTCGAAGAGTATATTCATGGCGGAGGAGGGGTCTTCTTCGACATGTACGGAGGTGACATCGGGGACTTCGAGGGTATCGGCGATGGCGATGACGGGTCTATGTCCTGAGTTGAGAACGGAGATGGTGATCTGAGCGTAGTGGTGGAGGACGGCCCCTCTCCATCCTCTGGGGTGGAAGGCGTTGACGGGGGTGAGTGCGAGGAGTTTTGATTCGATGGGGAGGATGGGTCCGCGAGCAGAGTAGTTGTAAGCGGGGCTTCCTGCGGGTGTTGCGATAATGATTCCGTCGCCTTTGAGGTCTTGGAGTTGGACTTCATCGTTAGTGTGGACGTGGAGATGTGAGGACTGGTTGGTTTGTCGGAAGAGGGTGACTTCGTTGTAGGCGTGGGTGGTGACGGTTTGATTGTCTTTATCGACAGCGGTCATTTTGAGGGGGTTGATGGAGACGGTGACGGCATTTTGTATGCGTTCGACGAGGTTGTCCGTCTGCCAAGGGTTCATGAGGAATCCGAGGTGTCCGAGGTTGAGTCCGAAGATGGGATTTTTTTGGCGTCTTTGATTTTTGAGGGTTCTGAGCATGAATCCGTCTCCCCCGAGTGCGACGATGATATCGCCTGAGGTAGGTTTTTTGTCGTGTAGGAAGAGGGGGTAGAGTTCAAGAAGTTTTTTTTTGGCCTCTTGAGCGGCGGCAGTTTGACTGGCAGTGACTACGCAAGAGAAGGGAGGAGCGGGCATGGTGAAAGGGTTATCCTCCTGTGACATTCATATGGCGGTCGAGAGGATCGAGGGTTTGTTCTTTTGATATGAGGAAGTTGTGACCCTTTTTTTTGTCGGCGACGGTTTTGATGAGGACTTGAGCGATGTCATTGTCTGAGATATTTGTGTCGCGGAGGAGGGGGAGGAGTTCTGCACTGTGAGATTGTCCGAGGCAGGTATAGACGGTTCCGGTGCATGTCATCCGCACGCGATTGCAGTCGGAGCAGAAGTTTGCGGTTTGTGGAGCGATGAAGCCGATACGTGCTCCTGTTTCTGCACAGTTCATGTAGGAGGCAGGCCCTCCTGTTGAGTGGTTTGAGGGTGTGAGCGTGAGGGTGTCGGTGAGTTGTTTTTTGAGAGAGGAGAGGGGGAGGTATTGGTCTGTACGTTGTTCATTTCCGATATCGCCCATGGGCATGACTTCGATGAAGGTGAGGTCGAGTTTGTGTTGAGCACAGAAGTCGACAAGTTTTAGGGTATGGGAGAAGTCGATGGAGGCGAGGGCGACGGCATTAATTTTGACTTTGAGTCCGGCATTGAGGGCTACATGTATTCCTTTGAGGACGGTTTCTATTTTTCCCCATCGGGTGAGGGTGTTGAACATGGCGGGATCGACGGTATCGAGGGAGACATTGATTCGTTTTACGCCGGCAAGGACGAGATCTTGTGCATATTTGTGGAGTTGTGTGGCATTTGTGGTGAGGGTGAGTTCGTGGAGGGAGGAGTCTTGCATCATATTTCCGAGGCCGTTGAAGAGGAACATGACGTCTCTTCTTACGAGGGGTTCTCCGCCGGTGATTCTGATTTTGTTGACACCGAGTTTGACGAAGATGCGTGAGACACGCAGGAGTTCGTCGAGGGAGAGGAGATTTTTTTTGGGGAGGAAGGTCATATGTTCGGCCATGCAGTAGGTGCATCGGAGGTCGCATCTGTCTGTGACGGAAAGTCTTAGGTAAGAAACGGTTCTCTGGAAAGAATCTTTGAGCATGGGAGTTGTGGCTTTGCGAGGAAGTCTTAGGTGAAGATTTTTGTTTTGCGGAAGGGGGTTAATGACTGTAGCATGGAGGGAGAGTATTTGAGAGTGAGTATTTCCTTGTATTTTGTCCTGAGTTTTCGGGGAGGGTGGAAGGCGTGTTTCAGAGGGACGTTTAGGGAGCTTTGGATTTGTAGGGTTTGAGGAAGTTTAATTTTTGAGTACAGTTCTGCCCCTCTATATTAAGGACGAAGACGAGATGAGTTCGCACGATCGTAAAGAGAGATTTTATATTACCACACCGATATACTACGTCAATGATCTTCCCCATATAGGTCATGCGTACACGTCCCTTGCCTGTGATGTGATGGCGAGATATTACCGTATACGGGGTATAGATTCGCGCTTGCTTACGGGTACGGACGAGCATGGTTTGAAGATTCAAAGGAGTGCGGAATCTCGGGGAGAGACGCCTCAAGCCTTGACGGATAGGATAAGTGATAATTTTCGTTTATTGGCTGGTGAGATGAATGTGTCGTATGATGATTTTATACGGACGACGGAAGAACGCCATAAGGAGGAGTGTCAAAAGTTGTGGTGTCGCCTCTATGATCGTGGGGATATATACAAGGGGAAGTATGCGGGTTGGTACGCGACGAGCGACGAGGCGTATGTGGAGGAGAGCGAGTTAATAGAAAAAGACGGGAAGTATGTGGTGGCAAGCGGAGCGGAGGTGGAGTGGGTGGAGGAGGAGAGTTATTTTTTTCGGCTGTCGCGTTTTCAGGATCGTTTATTGGATTATTACAAGTCGCACCCTGATTTTGTGTACCCGAAGTCGCGTTACAATGAGGTGGTGTCATTTGTGGAGGGAGGTTTGGAGGATTTGTCGGTATCGCGGACGACGTTTAGCTGGGGGGTGCCTGTTCCCGGGGATGAGTCTCACGTGATGTATGTATGGCTTGATGCGTTGGTGAATTATGTGTCGGCTTTGGGGAGGGTGGATCCTCCGAGTGCTTTGCACGAGAAATATTGGCCTGCGGACTGGCATGTTGTGGGGAAGGATATATTGAGGGTTCATGCGGGGTATTTGCCGGCATTTTTGATGTCAGCGGATTTGCCGCTTCCGCGAGGAGTTTTTGCACATGGTTGGTGGACGAGCGAGGGACAAAAAATCTCGAAGCGATTGGGGAATGTTTTGGATCCCGTGAAGTTGAAGCGGATGTACGGACTTGATCAGCTTCGTTATTTTCTGTTGCGGGAGGTGCCTTTTGGTCGGGACGGAGATTTTGTGCGTCGTCGTTTGTGTGAGCGGAACAATGCGGATTTGGCGAATGACTATGGGAATTTGTGTCAGCGTACGCTTGTGTTGTTGTCGCGTTACGGAGAGGGGATTATGCCGCGACTTGAGGGTCTTTTGGCTGGAGACGAGGCGTTTCTTTTGAAGGTGGGGGAGGCGTTGAAGTGTTCTGAAGTGGCGATGGAGCGTTTGGGTTTTGACGAGGCACTTTCTGAGATATGGAAGTGTTTGAGGATGGCGAATATTTACATAGACAATGAGGAACCTTGGCGTGTGGTGAAGGAGGATCGGGTTCGGGGTGTTTTGATTTTGGGAGTGATTCTTGAAGTTTTGCGTCGTGTGAGTTTGTATGTGTGGCCTTTTATGCCGGATTCGTGTGATAAGATTTTGGATCTTTTGGGGGTAGGATTGGAGGATCGTAGGATGGAGAGTTTGGAGAAACCGGTGGCGGGGGGTACGCAGTTGCCTCCTCCTGAAATTGTATTTCCGCGATTGCGAGAGGAAGAGATAGAAGATGGTACCTGAGGGAGAAAGGGGTTGGTGTGACAGTCATTGTCACTTGGACTATTTGGTGCGAGGTGGTGAGGAAGCCTCGGAGGTGGTGGCGTCAGCACGTGAGGCGGGTGTGGATTGTATGGTTACGATAGGGACTCGTTGTGATAGGTTGGGAGAGTTGGAGGCGTTGAGTCATAATTTTTCTGGAGTGTACATGAGTGTGGGACAGCATCCGTGTCATGTGGCTGAGGAGGGTGTTGTGAGTGCATCGGATTTGGAGGTTTTGTGTGGAGGGGTTAAGGTGGTTGCGGTGGGAGAGACGGGTTTGGATTATTTTCGGACGCGAGAGCACAAGGCTATACAGGAGGAGTCTTTTGAGAATCACATGGTTGTGGCGAGGAGGACGGGTTTGCCATTGGTGATTCACAGTCGATCTTCGGGAGATGATATGTTGTCGAAGGTGAAGGAGGGTATGGAGGAGGGAGAGATGTTGGCGATATGGCACTGTTTTGACGGGAGTGTTGCGGAGGCGGAGCGTGCGTTGGACATGGGGATGATGTTGTCATTTTCTGGTATTTTGACTTATAAGAAGAGGGAAGATTTGCGCGAGATTGCGTCATGGGTTGCGGCTGATCGTTTGTTGTTGGAGACGGATTCGCCTTATTTGTCGCCTGAGCCCTATAGGGGCAAGACGAACAGGCCAAGCCACGTGGTGCATACGGGAGGTGTATTGGCGGGTTGTCGGGGTATATCGGAGGCGTCTTTGAGGGAGATATTGTGGGAGAATACGCACCGTATTTTTTGGCGTATGAGAGGGGAGGGTATGGGTTGATGTTGGAGGTGACGGTATTGGGCTGCGGGACATCGGGAGGTGTTCCGCAATTGGTGTCAGGTTATGGAGCTTGTGATTCTGGGGATGTACGGAATTGTCGTCGTCGGAGTTCGATTCTTTTGAGGAAGGGAGAGGAGACGGTTATTGTGGACACCTCGCCTGACATGCGGGATCAGTTATTGGGGGAGGGTGTGACGCGTTTGGACGGAGTGATATACACGCATGGTCATGCGGATCATACGAGTGGTCTTGATGATTTGCGTTGGTATTGTATGAGTCGAGGGCGATCACTTCGGGTATACGGTGATGAGGAGACGTTGAGGATGTTGCGTATTCGTTTTGAGTATGCGTTTGTGGGGGAGGTTGAGAAGGCGGGCAGTGAGTTTGGGGAGGATGATTCGGGTTTAAAGTTTGGGAGTCGTCCTGTCTTGAGGAGTTATGCGGTGGAGGGAGGGGGTTGTTATGAGATAGGGGGCATGGAGGTTGTTTTTATGAGGCAGGATCATGGATTTTCTGAGAGTTTGGGTTTGCGGATAGGAGATTTTGCCTATTCGACGGATGTGGTGCGTTTGAGTGAAGAGAATTACGAGAGTCTTCGGGGGGTGAAGACGTGGATCGTGGATTGTTTACGGTTTCGCAGTCATCCGACTCATATGAATTATGAGGAGGTGTTGCAAGCGATAGAGAAGTTGGGTGTGGAGAGGGCGTATTTTACGCATATGAATAATGATATGGATTACGAGACCTTGTGTCGTTTGTTGCCATCTCATGTCCGCCCTGCGTATGACGGTCTTTGTATAAGGATATGAGGAGGATTGAGGAATGAATATTTTGATATGTGGTGCGGGGAGTGTGGGTTATAGCTTAGCTTCTGTTTTGACGTCTGAGGGCAATTCTGTGGTGATGGTGGATTCTCAGGAGGTGCATATAAGGGAGGTGAACGAGGAGTTGGATGTGCAAGCGATTATGGGGGACTGTCGAGATCCGTTGACGTTGCACCAAGCAGGAGCAGAAGATGCGGATATGTTGATAGCGGTGGAACATAGGAGTGAGATTAATTTGGTGGTGGCGATGTTGGGACGTGTGGTTTTTAAGATTCCGACGATAGTGGCAAGAGTTTGGGGTCGTGCCTTTGAGCGTGCGGAGTGGGAGAGTGTGATGGAGCAGGAGGCGTTGCATATAGATTATTTGTTGAAGCCTGAGAAGGAGGTGGCCCAGTTGGTGTTGGACACGGTGAGGGTTCCGGGTTCGACGGAGGTATTTTATTTTTCGCGGAGCGAGGTTCAGGTGACGGGTCTTCGTGTGAAGGAGAGTTGTCCTTTGATTCACACGCCGCTTCGTCAGTTGACGGAGATTTTTCCGTATCAGACGGCGTCGATATTGTTGATCCGTCGCGAGGGTAAGATCATGACGGCGGATGGAGATTCTGTGATGTTGCCTGGAGACGAGGTCTTTTTTGTGAATCAGGCGCGAGAGAGTTGGCGGACGGCGTCAGCCTTTGGTTTGGAGCAGCGTGCTGTCCGTAAGTTTTTGATAGTGGGAGGGGGCAATGTGGGCGTTTTGCTTACACAGCTTTTGGAGGATGGAGGGGATAATGTGTCGGTGACGTTGGTGGAGTCGAATAGGGATCGTGCGCAATATTTGGCGAAAATATTGCCTGATGCGAGTGTGATTTACGGGAATATTTTGGATGAGCGTGTATTGAATCAGCTGAATTTGTCATCGATGGATGTGTTGATAGCGGTGACGAACAGCGATGAGACGAATGTTTTTGGGGCGGTGTTGGGGAAGAAAAGTGGAGTGAAGAGTGTGGTTGCGTTGGTGGCGGATCATTCGCGTTATCCTGAGTTGTTGTCGGAATTGGATATAGATGTGTTTATACACCCGAGGGAGGTGACGACGTCGAGTGTGTTGCAGTATGTGAGGAGGGGTAAGGTGAAGTCTGTGCATTCCGTATTTGATCGCAAGGCGGAAATTATGGAGATAGAGGCCTTGGAGACGTCGGCTATTGTGGGCAAGAAGTTGCAGGATATAAAGTTGCCGTCACACGCGAGGGTGGGGTGTGTGGTGCGGGAAGGTCATCAATTCATACGTCCCGACAAGAGCACGGTTCTCCGAGGTGGAGATTTGGTGATTGTGGTGGCGTTGAAAGAGGCGGTACGCGAGGTTGAGAAGGTATTTTCTGTACAGCTTGATTATTTTTGAGGGTGTACACGATTTTGGAGAGGTGTATATGAAGAGGGTGTTTGCATGGAAAGGGCGTACACGAGGAGGATGGGTTTATAGGATTGCGGGGGATTGGAGGAGAGGGTGTTTGCGTGGGAAGGGACGTATGTGGTGAGAGGGATTATGGGAGTCGAGGGAGTCCGAATTCGAGGACGGTATCGTCTTGTATGATGATGGTTTCGTCTTTTTTGACGGCAAGAGTTCCGCTGGAGCATCCTATGGATGAGAGGTTGTTTTGAGTCATTTGTCGGTTGATGACGAGGTTTCTGAGACTTTCGAGTCCCTGTTTACGATTTGCATCGAAGTCGCAAGAGATATTAGTGGGGACGGATGAGTTTCTGAAGAGGACACGTCCTTTGACGTTGGGATATTTTTCTTTGAGCAAAGCGGTGACGGCGGGAATATTGTGGTCGATTTTGAGGATCCAAGGAGCGTTTCTCCCGATGACGAAATCGCCTATATAGACGATGTCGCCTGGGTTGACGAAGAATCTATGAGAAAGCGAGGAAGAGATGAGTTCTGAGATGAGGTTTTCTTTATTGAGTTCGACGCGTCCTTTTCCGAAGGGGACGTAGAGTCGTTCGTAAAAGGTGTGGTCATAGCGTTGATTTTTGATATTGATGACGGAAGACGGGAAGAGGAGTGTACTGGAGTTGAGTACGCTGAATCCGGTAGGTCTGAAGGTTGTTTTTGCATTTTCGAGGATGTAGAAGCCTGGACGAATTGAGAGTACGAAGTATTGGGTGGCGAGGGGGTCTCGTGGGTCTTGGTCTGAAGAGTTGATGGAGACGGTGATGTCGGCCCCATTTTCGACGAGTTTTTGGAGGTTGGGGTCGAACTGTTGCCAAGTGGCACTGATGGTGGAGGATTGGAGGGGTTGGTTGGAACGGAGGCCGACGATGAGGAGGGAGGCGTTTGTTTGGTTGGTGAAGTCTTGAGTTTCTGGAAGGTTGGAGGTTCCCGGCAGGTTGGTGAAGTGTTCTTCGACACGAGTCTGGTCGCAGGCGACGAGGAAGAAGAGAGCAAGAGCGGTAATGAGAGATCGGGAGATATGCGTCGACATGAGGTTACAAGAGCGAGGGGGTGGATTGAAAGGTGTGGATTGATGAGGTGTAGCGTCAGAAGGAATAATCCGTGACAAATGACTGGTAGCCAGTCTATCTGATTCATGGGGAGAACAACAGTTTATTGAGGATGTGGAAGGTTGGAAGCGGGAGCAAAGAAAGGGTGTGTATGGGAGGATGTTGGTTGCAAAAAGCTTAAGGGTCTTTTATAGTGTGTTGGGAGTTGAGGCAGAGAGGGAGTTGAAAGAGACATGGCAGAAAAGAAGGCAAAAAAGGGAAAAGGGAGTTTGAAGAAGGGAAAAGGGAGCCCGAAGCGGGGTAGCGAGGGAGTTGGGGATGTGTGTGATTCGGATTTGCTATCGTATTACAAGATGATGTTGTTGATACGTCGTTTTGAGGAGCGCGCGGGTCAGCTGTATGGTATGGGTTTGATAGGAGGATTTTGTCATTTATACATAGGGCAGGAGGCGATAGTGGTGGGGATGCAGTCTTCTTTGGAGGATGGGGATCAGGTGATTACGAGTTATCGTGATCATGGACATATGTTGGCGTGTGGTATGGATCCTCGAGGTGTGATGGCGGAATTGACGGGTCGGGAGGGAGGCTATTCGAAGGGGAAGGGAGGTTCGATGCATATGTTTTCGCGAGAGAAGAATTTTTTTGGGGGACACGGTATAGTGGGAGCCCAAGTTCCGTTGGGTACGGGTTTAGGATTTGCGAACAGGTACCGGGGAGAGGACAGGGTGAGTGTGGTCTATTTTGGTGATGGAGCGGTGAATCAGGGTCAGGTTTACGAGTCGTTTAACATGGCGGGACTTTGGAATTTGCCTGTGGTGTATGTGATAGAGAACAACAAGTACGGCATGGGAACGAGTGTAGAGAGGGTGATGTCGTTGCGCGGGGGACTTTATGAGCGTGGTGTCCATTTTGGGATAGAGGGAGAGGGTGTTGACGGTATGGATGTGGAGGCGGTTGCGGAAGCTGGATGTCGAGCGGTGAAGAGGTGTCGAGCGGGTGAGGGGCCGTATATTTTGGAGATGAACACGTACCGGTATCGAGGTCATTCGATGTCTGATCCTGCGAAGTACCGGACGAAGGAGGAGGTGGCGGAGGTGAGGAAGAAGCGCGATCCGATAGAGAAGTGTTTACAGAGGATGAGGGAGCGGGGTTTGGTGGATGATGCGGAGATTAAGGAGATTGACAAGGCGATTAAGGCGCGGGTATCTGATTCTGCGTCATTTGCGCAGGAGTCACCGGAGCCGAGTATAGAGGAGTTGTACACGGATGTGTATGTAGAGTAAGGATGATGAAGAGATTGGAGGAAGAGTTCATATGGCGATAGAGATACTGATGCCGGCGCTCTCGCCGACGATGACGGAGGGTACGCTTTCGCGTTGGTTGGTGAAGGAGGGGGACGAGGTGAAGGGGGGAGATGTGGTAGCCGAAATTGAGACGGACAAGGCGACGATGGAGGTTGAGAGTGTGGACGATGGGGTGGTGGGACGTTTGGAGGTTGAGGCGGGTAAGGAGGGTGTGAAGGTGAATTCGCGGATAGCGATTTTGCTGGAGGAGGGGGAGGGTTCTGAGGTTTTGGATGGTTATTCTTCTGGGAGTGTGAATGGGGGTGTCCAAGTTGTGGCGGGCGTTGTACGGAAAGAGGAAGAGGTGGTGGAATGGGAATCTGGAGTGGTGGGAGGAGATGCGGCGACTGTTGAGGACGCGGGCGAGTGGGAGGGGGAGACGAAGATGGTTTCGGTTCGCGAGGCGTTGCGTGATGCGATGGCAGAAGAGATGCGGCGAG
Source organism: uncultured Alphaproteobacteria bacterium (assembly GCA_929200455.1). Lineage (GTDB taxonomy): Bacteria > Pseudomonadota > Alphaproteobacteria > CAKMZR01 > CAKMZR01 > CAKMZR01. Next base: position 18,626 of record CAKMZR010000003.1, read on the forward strand.
ACGGTGATGTATTTTTGATGGGAGAGGAGGTGGGTCAGTATCAGGGAGCCTATAAGGTATCGCAGGGTTTGCTGGAAGAGTTTGGAGAGAGGCGTGTGATTGACACGCCGATTACGGAATCTGGATTTGCGGGCTTAGGGGTGGGAGCGGCGTATGGGGGTTTGCGTCCGATAGTGGAGTTTATGACATTTAATTTTGCGATGCAGGCGATAGATCATATTTTGAATTCTGCGGCGAAGACTCTGTATATGTCTGGAGGTCAGATGTCTGTGCCGATTGTGTTTCGAGGTCCGAACGGTGCGGCCTCTCGAGTGGCGGCTCAGCATTCGCAGTGTTATGCGAGTTGGTATGCCCATTGTCCTGGACTGAAGGTGGTGTCGCCGTACAGTGGCAGTGATGCGAAGGGTTTATTGAAGTCTGCGATAAGGGATATGAATCCGGTAGTTTTTTTGGAAAACGAGTTGCTGTACGGTCAAGAGTTTGAGGTTCCCTCAGGAGAGGGGAGTGAAGATTATGTGGTGCCCTTGGGCAAGGCGAGGGTTGTGAGGCAGGGTTCGGACGTGACGATCACGGCCTTTTCTCGGATGGTGGGCGTGGCTCTTGCGGCGGCGTTGGAATTGTCGGAGCAAGAGGGTATAGAGGCGGAGGTGATAGACTTGCGTTCGTTGCGGCCTTTGGATCGTGCGGCGATTTTGGGTTCATTGGCGAAGACGAATCGCCTTGTGAGTGTGGAGGAGGGTTGGTCATTTGCGGGCATAGGTTCTGAGATAGCGGGTATAGTGATGGAAGAGGGCTTTGATGATTTGGATGCTCCTGTGATGAGGGTATCTGGAAAAGACGTGCCTTTGCCGTATGCGGCGAATTTGGAGTCTTTGGCTCTTCCCCGCACTGAGGATGTGGTGAGGGCGGCGAAGAAAGTTTGTTATAGGGAGTTGTGAGTGAGAGATGAAGGAGAGAGATGAGGCATGGCGAGTTGTATATTGATGCCGGCGTTATCGCCGACGATGACGGAGGGGACGCTGGTACGTTGGTTGGTGCAGGAAGGGGATGAGGTGAAGAGTGGGGATGTGGTGGCGGAGATTGAGACGGACAAGGCGACGATGGAGGTGGAGGGAGTAGACGAGGGTATCGTGGGACGTCTTTGTGTTGCGGCGGGAACCGAGGGCGTGGCGGTGAACAGTGTGCTGGCGGTGTTGTTGGAGGATGGCGAGGGTGAAGAGGCGGTAGAGGCGGCATTGCAGGGAGTGTCGAGAGCACCGAGGGTTGATGCGAAGGAGGGGGGTGCAAAGCAAGAGAAGCAAGAAGGGCAAGAGAAGCGAGAGGTGAGAGGGAATCGGGTGAGGATATCGCCTTTGGCACGCAAGCTTGCGTCATCGCATGGATTGGAAGTGAGCGCTATTGAGGGCAGTGGTCCGCACGGTAGGATCATTAAGCGGGACATAGATCGTGTGGTGTCGGAAGGGAAAGCCTCTGTGGTTCGTGGTGGTGATCATGCGGGGAGCGAGGGAGAAGGCTTGCCGAGGAGGGATCGAGAGGATCCTTTATTTCCGAACAGTGTATTGGTTCCTCATAGTGGGATGCGGAAGGTGATAGCGCGTCGTTTGACGGAGTCGAAGCGTGATATTCCACATTTTTACTTGTCTGTGGACGTGGTGATAGACGCTATGCTTTTGTTTAGGCAGAGGGTGAACGAGATGGGCGGGGGTTCGTACAAGGTTTCTTTGAATGACATAGTGGTGAAGGCGGTGGCTCATGCGTTGATGAAGGAGGATAAGGCGAATGCGGGTTGGACGGAGGAGGGTATACGTTATTTTGAGAGTGCGGATGTGTCTGTGGCGGTGGCGATAGAGGGAGGATTGGTGACGCCTGTGGTGAGGGAAGCGGAGAGTTTGGGACTTTTGGAGATATCGCGAAGGATTAAGGATTTGGCTTTGCGTGCTCGTGAGGGCAAGTTATTGCCAGAGGAGTATCAGGGGGGAACATTTTCTGTATCGAATTTGGGTATGTTTGGCGTGGATAATTTTCAGGCGGTAATTAATCCGCCGCAGTCATGTATTTTGGCGGTGGGTTGTGGTCGAGAGGTTTTGGTATTGCGGGATGGGGAGGTGGAGAAGGAGACGGTGATGACCTTGACCTTGTCAGTGGATCACCGCGTGGTGGACGGTGTGCTTGCGGCACGTTATTTGTCGGCGTTGAAGGGTTTTTTGGAAGAGCCGGCTCTGATGATTTTGTAATATTGATTGAGCACTGCACTATTTTTTTTCTATTGTTTATGGTTGGTTTTTTGGGGTTTGTAAAATTTTTTCTGCATCGCACAAATTTTTGGTGTTCTTTTTTTGTTGTAAAAGCGGCAGAAAGTCACTAGACTTCTTTTTTGTGATTTTAAGGAGGAGAGAAGGAGAGGAAGGAGAGGTAAGGATGAAGAAGATCGAGGCGATAATCCGTCCCTTTAAGCTTGATGACGTGAAGGATGCTCTGGACGACATGGGCATACAGGGTTTGACGGTGGTGGAGGTGAAGGGTTCGGGTCGTCAAAGGGGTCATACAGAGATGTATCAGGGAGCGGATTACGTGATAGATTTTTTGCCGAAGGTGAAGTTGGAGATGGTGGTAGCGGACAAGGATAAGGATCGGGTGATAGAGACGATATGTGCATCTGTGGGGAGCAATAAGATAGGGGATGGAAAGATTTTTGTGAGTGATGTGGAGGAAGTGATAAGGATAAGGACGGGAGAGCGTGGAGAGTCTGCCATATGAGAATTTGGGGTTGGGAAGAGCGTTAGGTGGGGGGTAGTGGTGACGAGAGTCATTGTAATGTTAGAGGAACAAGGAGAGATAGGTTATGACGTACAAGAAGTTGCAAGAGATGATAGAGGAGCACAACGTGGAGTATGTGGATTTTCGTTTTACGGATCCGCATGGTGTTTGGCATCATATGACGTTGCATGTTGCTGTGGTGGACGAGGGGGTGATAACGGACGGGGTGATGTTTGACGGTTCATCGATTCCGGGATGGAAGGCGATTAACGAGTCGGATATGATTTTGATGCCGGATGTGAGTACGGTGGTGTTGGATCCGTTTGCGACTCAGCCGATGTTGATAGTATTTTGTGATGTTTATGATCCGACGACGGGAATGGGGTATGAGCGTTGTCCGAGGGGAATAGCACGGGCAGCCCTGAACTATTCGAATCAGCAGGGTTACGGAGACAGTGTCTCTGTGGGTTCTGAGGCGGAATTTTTTGTATTTGACGATGTGCGGTGGAAGGTTCGCCAAGATGAGGTGGCGTTTCGTTTGGGTTCTGAGGAGAGTCCGCATTCGAGTAATGATGAGTTGCCTCAGGGCAACATGGGCCACCGCCCTGGTTTGAAGGGAGGATATGTTCCGTGTCCTCCTGTGGACAGCGGACATGATCTTCGTGCAGAGATGGTTTCGACGATGATGGAGATGGGACTTCCGATGGAGAAGCACCACCATGAGGTGGCCCCGTCTCAGCATGAGTTGGGGATGCGTTTTTCCGGACTGTTGGAGAATGCGGATCAGGTCCAGATTTACAAGTATGTGGTGAAGAACGTGGCGTACAGTTACGGGAAGACGGCGACCTTTATGCCGAAGCCTGTTGTGGGAGATAATGGTTCTGGGATGCACACACATATTTCTCTTTGGAAGTCCGGGAAGAACACGTTTGCGGGCAATCAGTATGCGGATTTGTCGGATTCTTGTTTGTATTTTATCGGGGGGATTATCAAACATGCAAAGACATTGAATGCGTTTACGAATCCGACAACGAACAGTTACAAGCGTCTTGTTCCCGGTTTTGAGGCTCCTGTGTTGTTGGCTTATTCGTCGCGGAATCGTTCTGCGTCGTGTCGTATACCTTATTCGAGCAGTGTATCGGGTAAGCGTGTAGAGATTCGTTTTCCGGATCCGATGGCAAATCCGTATCTTGCGTTCACGGCTCTTTTGATGGCGGGACTTGATGGTATAGAAAATCGCCTTCACCCGGGGGATGCGATGGACAAGGATTTGTATGATCTTCCGAAGCAGGAGTTGGTAAATATTCCTACGGTTGCGGGTTCGTTGCGTGAGGCGTTGGAGAGTCTTGAAAGTGATCATGCCTTTCTTTTGAAGGGCGATGTGATGAACAAGGACTTTATCGATGCTTATGCGGAACTGAAGTGGCAGGAGGTGGAAGCGTTTGAGCAGACGACTCATCCGCTTGAGTTTGAGATGTATTACTCTCGTTGATCGAGGAGCAGGATTTGGATTTTTTGGGTTCTTATTTTGAGGATCATTTTTCGGAGCACGAGCGTGTGGTGCGCGAGGGTGTCCTTTCTTTGAGGTTGCCTTTTGAGGAGATGACGGTTGCTATTCTGGAGAGGATGAGGACGGGGGGCAAGTTGTTGTTGTTTGGCAACGGGGGGAGTGCGGGCGACTCGCAGCATATCGCGACGGAACTGACGGTACGTTTGAAAAAAGATCGCCGAGCTCTTCCTGCTCTTGCACTTACGACGGACACGTCATCACTTACGGCGATAGGGAACGACTATGGTTTTGAGAAGATTTTTTCTCGTCAGATAGAGGCACTTGGTTGTGAGGGGGATGTGGCGTTGGGATTGACGACGTCCGGGAGTTCTCCGAATGTCTTGAGGGGCTTGGAAGAAGCGAATCGCCTTGGACTTTTGAGTGTGGCGTGGAGTGGCGGTGAGGGGGGTGATCTTGCCCGTTCGGGATTGGCGACACATCTTTTGAGGGTACCCTCTTTGGAGACGGCACATATACAAGAGGTGCATATTATGCTGGGTCATGTTCTGTGCGGAAGTCTTGAGCGGGGTTTGGGTCTTGTGTAATTTGCCGTATTTTTTGAGCGATTGTGACGACGTCTAGGGTTTCTTCGACATCGTGGACACGGATGAACTGAGCACCTGAGAAAGCGGCGATAGCTGCAACACTTAGGGAGCCCCAAAGTCGATCTTCCGGTTTTTTGTTGAGTATATTGCCGATGAATGATTTTCTGCTTGCCCCGATATAGATGGGGAGTTGGAAGAAGGAAGCGAGGGAGGGGATGTGTGCGATGATGGTGATGTTGTCTTCTATGGTTTTTCCGAAGCCGATTCCGGGGTCGATGATGAGAGATTCTCTTTTGATTCCGTGGGTGAGGGCGTTGTTGATGGAGGCTGAGAGGTCACGCTGTAGGGTTTTTAGGATGGGACCTGAAGTGTGTGTGGCGGCGTAGCTATTTCCGAGTTGTTTATTTTTGATGATGAGTTTTTGGTTGGTGGCGTTGTGCATGAGCACGGTACGGATGGGGTATCCTTTTTTTTGTATTTTTGCGATTGTGGGAGCCATTTTTGGGTCGAGGGCGAGGGCGGAGACATCATTGACGATGAGAGCACCGGCCTTGAAGGCACGTTCTGCGAGTTCAGCTTTTGAGGTATCGATGGAAAGAGAGATGTGGGGAAATTTTTTATGGAGTTCTTTGATGAGGGGGATGGTGCGTTCGGTTTCTTCTTCTAGGGAGACGGGGGAGAATCCGGGTCTTGTAGATTCGCCGCCGATATCGAGAGCGGAGCAACCCTTTTCGATGAAGGATTCGGCTTTGGAGAGTGCGGCTTCGAAGAGGGAGAGTTTTTTTGAGGAGGACGTGAGGAGTCCGTCACCGGAAAAGGAGTCAGGGGTGCAATTGATAATGCCGACGACGGTGCATGGATGAGGGTCCATGGTTTGTGTCTTTAGGGAGCGTTATTGAAGATGGGGTGCAAGACGGTATCGCCGGGTCTGATAGCGAATCGCTCAGTGATTCCGGCGTTGAGTTCGATGACGGCCCGTACATTGCCTTTTGATTTTAGGACTTCTTTGCTTTCTGGCACGGCTCGAGAGAAGATGGTTTCGATTTTTCCGTCTGGCAGTATAAAGAGGATGTCGAGGGGTATGAGGGTATTTTTCATCCAGATTCCGGCTTTTGTAGATTTTTTGTAGTCGATAAGGAGTCCTCTATATCGCGGGAGTTTTTTTCTGAACATGAGTCCTTTTTTTCTTGTTTCCGGAGTGTTTGCGATTTCGAGTTGGAATTGGACTTTTCCTCCTGTTGCGTTGATGGTGAAGAGTTCGACGGGAAGTTTGTCTTCTTCTTTTTGCTCATCTGCAAGAGCTGGATTTATGAGGAGTAGGGTTATGAAGAAGAAGAGTTTCAGAGGAGAAAGTGGTTTGAGCATGGTGTGGTGTCCTTGAGAGGTGTGTATGGGATTTATCGTTTTGCTTCACGAGCGTGTTCGGATGAGAGGGTGCTTTCTTGTTTGATGTCGTCGATGTGGCAGGCACGATTTCGTCCTGTATTTTTTGCGTGGTATAGGGCTTTATCGGCGTCTTGTAGCCATTGGTCTACATTTTCGTACTTTTCGTTCATGGTTGAGATTCCAATGCTTGCGGTGAAGTGTACGGTTCCTGATAGTGCGGAGATGGGTGTTTTTTGGAAGAGTGAGAGTAGATTTTTTGCGACGAATTCTGCTTGTTCTTTGTCTGTATCTGAGAGGAAGAGACAAAATTCTTCGCCTCCGATTCGTCCGAAGCTGTCGAGGCTACGGATTCTTTTTTGTACGATTTCAGAGAAGGTTTTGAGGACTTCATCGCCGACGTGGTGTCCGTGGACGTCATTAATTTTTTTGAAGTGGTCGAGGTCCATGAAGAGGAGGGAGGAAGAAGTTTTTCCCCGTCTGAATCGTTCGACTTCGTTTTCGAGGGTGCTGATGGTGTGGCGTCTATTGTAGGCTCCTGTGAGGTGGTCTGTGGTGGCGATTTTGAGGAGGTGATTTTCTTTTTGGACACGTTTGGTTTCGTCGCTCATGGCACAGACGGTGAAGACTTGATCATTGATGGAGCAAGAATTGATGGAGATGGTCATAAATTTTTTGCTTCCGTCGTCATTGACGAAGGAGATGTCGCCATTTTTTTCTGGGAGGGTATTGTTTCGAAGGCTTTTGATTTTGAGGAGGGCGAGGCATATAATTTTGTGTTTATGGATGACGTCTTTGGAAGTATTTTCTTGGATTCCGAGGAGGAGAGCGAGACTGTGGTTCCAGAAGACGATTTCGTCTTTTTCGTCGAGAACGAAGGCGAAGAAGGGCAGGTGGGAGAAGAAGTCTTTGATGTGGGAGTTGGGTAGAGAAGGAGGAGGCATGTTCTGACGGGGGTTTGGAGGTTTTTTAGAAGAAGATGAAGGTGATGATGAGGAAGATGGGTATGAGGATGATGAGGGCGCGTGCCATATATCCGAAGAAGCTGGGCATGGGTATACCGCGATCTTCTGCGATGGCTTTGACCATGAAGTTGGGAGCATTTCCGATGTAAGTATTGGCGCCCATGAAGACGGCACCGACAGAAATGGCGAGTAGGGTTTGTTTGAGAGTGGTTGTGAGCAAGACGGGGTCTCCTCCTGCGACATTGAAGAAGACGAGGTAAGTGGGGGCGTTATCGAGGAAGCTGGAAAGTATGCCTGTTATCCAGAAGTAGACGGCGTTGATGGGTTGTCCGTTTGCATCTGAGGTGGCTTGGATGAGGGGAGCGAGTTGTCCGTCGTGTCCTGCTTTGAGTATGGCGATGACGGGAACGATGGTGATGAAGATGCAGGCGAAAAGTTTTGCGACTTCGAGTAGGGGTTCCCATGAGAAGAGATTTTTTTGACGGATCGCTTTGGGTGTGATGGCGAGGGAGAGGATTGCTGCGAGAACGAGGAAGAGGTCGCGCATGATATTTTTTGATTCGATGGTGATTCCGAAGAAGGAGAGGGTGAAGAAAGAGGCAAAGATTCCGCTTGCGATGACGGCAGCGACGGCGGCGAGTAGGATGAAGATATTGGGTATTCCTTGTAAGGAGAAGGAGGGTTGGGATGTTTGGTTTTGGTTTGTTTGGGGTATAATTTTTTCTTTTTTGTAGTAGAAGGAGTCGACGAGGAAGAAGAGAGAGAGGAGGTAGGCGGATGCGATGAGCATGGGAGGGAATAGGTTTAGGGTGGGCCAAAAGAAGGGTACACCTTTGAGGAATCCGAGGAACAGGGGAGGGTCTCCGATGGGAGAGAGGGAACCTCCGATATTGGCGACGAGGAAGATGAAGAAGATGATGATGTGTACGGTATTTTTTCTGTGTTGGTTGATGGAGATGAGGGGTCGAATGAGGATCATGGCGGTTCCTGTGGTTCCGATGACGCTTGCGAGGAGTGTTCCGATGAGGAGGAAGAGGGTATTGGTGAGGGGTGATGCTTGTTTGTTGTATTGTATGTGGACGCCGCCTGCACAGGTGTAGAGTGAGAGTATGAGGATGATGAAGGGAATGAATTCGAGGAAGAGAACGTGAGAGGCTTCGAAGAGGGAGATGTTGAGTCCGAATGTGAGGAAGAAGGGAATGGCGAGAGCGAGTCCCCAAAAGAGGGAGACTTTTCCGTAGTGGTGGTGCCAGAAAGCGGGAGCGAGTAGGGGCATGATGGCGATGGAGAGTAGGATTCCGGCGAATGGGATTCCCCAGAGTAGGGAGATCTGGGCGCCATCGAGGTGGTATTCTGCTGCGAGCAGCGGCAGGGGGAAGAGGGTGAGAGAGGAGAGGAGGATGAGGAAACGAATCATGATGGTTTTTGAGTTTTTGAGTGAGTGCATTTTTTTCTGGTGGTGGCTGAGAATGTCATGCGTGCGTTTCTTTTGTTGGCGAGAGTTTGGGTCTTTAGGGTTTGATTCTTTGGCGGTTGGAGCGAAACAGTCCACACAAGACGCCTCACAGGTAGACACTCCCCTAAGTAAACACTCCCAAGTAAACCCCCCATGAGAATACTCTAAGAGGTGTATGTATCACAAATGTTTTTTTATGAGGAATCAGGAGGAGGAAGGTTTTTCTTCGATAGAGGAGAAGGCGTCGGCGATATGATTTTTTAGGGCTTGAATTTTTTGGTAAGAGGAGAGGTCTCGGTCGAAGACGATGTAGGCGCTTGTTTCTGCGACTGTGAGTTGAGGGAGGACGCGGACGAATGATTCGTGGCAGGTGTGTGGGAGGAGGGGTAGGGAAGCGATTCCCATGCCCTCGAGAGTGGCGGAGATGATGTTATCGACGGTACTTAATCTGAGAGGGGGGAGGGAGAAGTTGATGGGTTTGATATCTGGATGGAGGGTCGCGTCGATGCTGAAAGAGAATCGCTGTTGTTTTGAGGTGTATGTGATGAGTCTATGCTCTGCGAGGTCGTTGAGGGTTTTGAGAGGGGGTTTATTGCTGAGGTAATCTTTGGAAGCGAAGAGTCCGTATTGGATGGTCCCGACATATTTTGAGATGAGGTTGGGTTCGATAGCTTTTCTGAATCGCAGGGCGATATCGGCTTCGCGCATGCCGAGGTCGAGTTCTGCATCTGTGAGGAATATGCGGAGTCCGACGGAAGGATTTTTTTGGAGGAATTGGTTGATGATGGACGTGAGCCAAGGAGCCCCGAGGCTTTCTGAGGAGGTGAAGGTGATTTCTCCAGCGACTTTATGAGATTTGTTGGCGATGGAGACTTCGGCGTTGTTGAGGAGGTGGATGATGCTCTGAGAGGTTTGGAAGAGGATTTGGCCTTCTTCTGTGAGTTTGAGACCTCTTGAGTGTCGATGGAAGAGGGAAGCGTTGAGGCTATGTTCGAGGTTTGCGATATTTCTGCTGAGGGCGGACTGGTGGATATTGAGTATTTCTGCGGCTTTTGTGAAGCTCCCGACTTCTGCGACGAGTCGGAAGACGCGTAATTTGTCCCAATCGAAGCGAAGAGGCATGATGGCAAGTTCTTTCTTGAGGCGGGGGTGGTTTTGAGGCGGGGGAGGGGGGGGGGGGGGGGGGGGGGAGGGGGGG
>CAKMZR010000004.1 GCA_929200455.1 uncultured Alphaproteobacteria bacterium
TCATCCAACCCCTCAATTCACCATCCTTCGTCAGCGTCTCCATATAACACCACATCCCATCACACCCATCAGAATCCACCCTCACAAATATCTCACCAACTCCAAAATCTCCACCTTCGCCAGCCAAAAATCACTCAAGGCAAACCCCACAAATCCAACCTCCTCATCCAACCCCCCAATTCACCATCCTTCGTCAATACCTCCATATAACACCACATCTCATCACACTCACCAGAATCTACCCTCACCAAATAACCCGCCTCCAAACGCGCAATCACAAGACTCCCCAAGCGAGGCTTCTCATACACATTACCCAATCTACCCTCCGTCCTCACAACTCCAAAGGGACGAACCTCCCTCTTCAATTGACTCTCGTGAATCCAACCCAAAACTCCTCGCCAGTCCTGAACCAAGTGCCAATCACTCACCTTCTCCCACTCCAAAAATGGTAAACCACGCCTTCCATTGTAAATCCTACACAAACTATAGTTAAAGTTAGGACCCGTCCTCATCGAACTCTCATCATAAAGAAGATAAACATAATCTCTACCCTCAGATCCCCTCATACCCGTAGGAGAACACCCCTCCTCTCGCAACTCCTCGCCTCTCACATCCCACACATAAAAACATACCACATACAGCACACAAACCGCCAACACCCGCTGCTCCCATAAAAATTTCTTCATCTTCTCACCTACCAATAAAACCCAGAAAATATAAAGAAAAATTCATGCAAAACCAAAAACCTTCACCAAGTTCGCGAACGCATATAAGAATCTACATTCGGCGGAACAAAATAAGATATATCCCCTCCAAATGAGGATAGCTCACGCACCTGACTGCTCGATATAAATTGATAATTCTCAGAACCCATCAGAAAAACCGTACTAATACGATCATCCAACCTCGCGTTTATCGCCGTCAAAGAAAACTCATAATCAAAATCCGATATCGCACGAAGTCCCCGAATAATCATACAAGCTCCCACCTCTTGTGCATGGTGCACCAATAAACCCTCAAAACTCATAACCTCCACCCCTCCCCCTATCCCACTCGCCTCTATCGCTTCTCGGCAAAGTGTACACCTCTTCTCCCACGGTATCAAAGGACTCTTAAATCCATCACGACCCTTCGCTACACTCACCACCAAACGATCCACAAGAGAAAAAGAGGCTCGCCGAATCACATCCAAATGACCGTTCGTAATCGGATCAAAACTTCCAGGATATATCCCTATTCTCATCTTTCCCTCTCATTAAGAACCTTCTTCTCCCAAAAGACTAGGCTCCACTTCCATAACCTCTCCTGACTCCAATTCCTCCTCGTCATCACCCAAATTCTCTTCACCCAGTCTCACCACAGACGCAACCTTCGTTCCAGAACCAAGATCAAATAATCTCACACCCACACTCGGCCTCCCCACCTGACGAATCCTATTGCATGGCATCCGTATAATCTGTCCGTCGTCCGCTATCAACATCACCTGATCACACGTCTCCACCACAAATGACGCCACAACCTCTCGACCCTTCTCCATCTTCACATTGTTCAACCCCTTCCCTCCACGACCCGTAATCCTATAATCATACGCAGAACAAAGCCTGCCCATACCGTCGTCAGATACAGACAAAATCAGTTGCTCCCTCTCCTGCATCTCCTTGTACGCATCCTTCTCCAAATCCTCTATCAGCTTTTGATCAGACTCTTCAATCTCTCCTCCCTCATCGCGACTTTGCGAACGGCGCAACGCCAACATCGCCCTCAAATAACGACGGCGCCGCTCCGGCGTGTATTCATGGTGATCCAAAATCTCCATGCCCACCGCCGCGTCCGTATTCGTCTTATCAAGACGAACCCCACGCACTCCCCGTGACGCCCGACTCTGAAATACCCTCACGTCCAATACAGAAAAACGTATCGCCATACCATGACGCGTACTCAAAAAGACATCCTGATCCTCTCGACACGGCTTCACCGCCACCAGCTTCTCACCCTCCTCAAGCTTCATCGCCGTCTTGCCATTCGAAAGAACACGCTTAAAATCACTCAAACGATTCCGACGCACATAACCATACGACGTCGCAAACATCACATGCAATTCGTCCAACAAATCCTCATCCTCAGGCAAAGGCAATACCGCCGTAATCGCTTCCTCTTGACGCAAGGGAAGCTGATTCACCAATGCCTTCCCCTTGCTCTGAGGCGTGCCTGGCGGCAAACGGTACACCTGCAACAAATACACACGACCAAGGGAACTGAAAAACAATACCTTCGAATGTGTCGTCGCCACAAACATCTTCGAAACACCATCATCCTCCTTCGTCGCCATGCCCGCTCGACCCTTGCCTCCGCGACGCTGTGCCCTGTACGTCGACAACGGAACACGCTTCACATAGCCTCCGTGAGTCACCACCACCACCATGTCCGTCTTCGGAACAAGATCCATCGCATCCGTATCAGAATCATCCTCTATAAACTCCGTGCGGCGAGGCACACTATACTCATCGCGAATCCACGTCACCTCATCTCGTATCACTCCCCAACGACGCTCCTCACTCCCCAGAATATCCAAATAATCCTCTATCTCTTTTGCCAAAACCTTCGCCTCTTCCTCAAGCTTATCTCGCTCAAGTCCCGTCAAACGGTGGAGTCTCAACTCCAAGATCGCATGGGCTTGGGCAGAACTCAGCACATAATCCTCCGAGACCTGAGTTCCCCCCTCCTCATCCAATAACTTCAAATAAGGCAAAATCTCCCCAGAAACCCAAGAACGACCCGTCAAACGATCACTCGCTTCTCCGCGATCCTTCGACGAACGAATCATCACAATCACCTCGTCCAAATTCGACAACGCCACCATAAGTCCTATCACCACATGACCCCGCTCACGCGCCTTGTCCAACAAAAAGACCGTCCGACGGTAGATCACCTCGTCACGGAACTTAACAAACGCCTCTATCGCCTCCTTCACATTAAAATGTCTCGGGATAGAACCCTCCAGAGCCAACATGTTCACACTCAAGGTCGTTTGAAGAGGCGTGTGATGATACAACTGCTTCAATACCAAGTCCGGAATCGCCTCCCTCTTCAACTCCACCACAATCCTCACACCCTCCCGCGACGACTCATCTCGCAAATCACTCACACCCTCCACCGTCTTGTCGTTCACCACTTCTGCTATCCGCTCCATAAGGCGTGACTTGTTCACCTGATACGGAATCGCCGTACACACTATCGCCTGCTTACGACCCACCTCTTCTATCTCACACGTGCCGCGTACCCGAATCGGACCACGACCACTCAAAAGAGCACGACGCGACAACTCACGACCTATAATTTGTGCTCCCGTCGGAAAATCAGGCCCCGGAATATAAGACAACAAATCTTCCGCCGTCATATCAGGAGTCGACAAATACGCAAGACAAGCATCACACACCTCTCCCAAATTATGCGGCACCACAGACGTCGCCATACCCACCGCTATACCACTCCCTCCATTCACCAGAAAATTCGGAAACATCACAGGCAATACAACAGGCTCAACCCCAGACTCATCGTAACTCGGGCGAAAATCTACCGTGTCTTTGTCAATGTCTTCCAGCATCGTCATCGCAACTTTCGCCAAACGCGCCTCCGTATAACGCATCGCCGCAGGCGAATCTCCATCCATCGAACCAAAATTTCCCTGCCCGTCAATCAACGGAAGACTCATTGAAAACTCTTGCTTCATCCTCACCATAGACTCATATATCGGCCCATCACCGTGAGGATGGTACTTTCCCATCACATCCCCCACAACACGTGCAGACTTCCTATACGGCTTTGTCGCCACATATCCACCCTCGTCCATCGCATACAAAATCCTTCGATGCACAGGCTTCAGCCCATCTCGGACATCCGGCAAAGCGCGACTCACAATCACACTCATCGCGTAATCCAAGTACGACGAACGCATCTCGTCTTCCACCAACACAGAACCCACTCCTCTTCCCATAGCTTTTTCAAAAATTGTCATGTAACCTCATCATCACTTCCTCTACCCCTGTCTCCAAATCCCACTCCTTCCCCCCCCTCAAGCCTCACACACACTAACCCGATCCGATCCCTCATACAAGATGACTCTTCGCACAAAACCATGACAAAACCTCCTCTTTGCCTCATGATCCAAGCCACAGGATCCGATGCCGGAAAATCTCTCTTCGTCGCAGGACTTGCCCGTGCCGCCTCAAACAGAGGACTCTCCGTAAAACCTTTCAAACCCCAAAATATGTCCAATAATGCCGCCGTCGTCGCCCAAGGACACGGAGAAATCGGTCGCGCCCAAGAACTACAAGCTCAAGCTTGCAGAACACCCTCTTCCGTACACATGAACCCCGTCCTCCTCAAACCTCAAGGTCCACAATCTTCTCAACTCATCATTCAAGGAAAAGTCCACTCCTCCCTCAATGCACAAGAATATTACTCCCATAAACTCTCCCTACTCTCTCACGTCACAGAAAGCTTCCAAAAAATTCAACACAATACAGACCTCATACTCGTAGAAGGTGCCGGAAGTCCCGCAGAAACCAACCTCAGAAAAAATGATATCGCCAACATGGGATTCGCTTGCCACGTCCAAGCCCCCGTCATCCTACTCGGCGATATCCATAGAGGCGGCGTCATCGCATCCCTCATCGGAACCCACGCCCTCCTCTCCCCCATCGAACAAAAACTCGTCAAAGGATTCATCATCAACAAATTCAAAGGAAATCCAGACCTCTTCTCTCCCGCCCTCCTCACCCTCTCGCAACAAACATCTTGGGAATCTCTTGGCATACTCCCCTGGTTCCAAAAAGCTTCCCAACTCCCCGCTGAAGACTCTATGGCTCTCGAATCTCCAGAAAAATCTTTCCCATCTTCAGAATCCACCCTCCGTATCGCCGTACCCCTATGCCCACATATCGCAAACTTCGACGATATAGACCCCCTACGACTCGAACCCCACGTCCAAGTCTCCCTCGTCAAACCACACAACCCCATACCCAAAAATACCCACGTCATCATCATTCCCGGATCCAAAAATACTTCCAAAGACCTCGCCTTCATGCGAGCACAAGGATGGGATATTGATATCCTCGCCCATGCTCGGCAAAACACTTGGATTGTCGGAATCTGTGGCGGATTCCAAATGCTCGGACAAACCCTACATGACCCCCACCACATCGAAAGCACAGAAACCCTCTCAAAAGGACTCGGACTCTTACCCGTCTCCACCACCCTCTCCCATCACAAAAAACTCTCCCTCTCCCACGGAATCTGCTCCCTCAATCAACAAAAAATCTCCGGATACGAAATCCATATGGGACTCTCCTCATACACTGACTCCTCACCCTCACCCTTCGCTCATATCGGAGATAACCAAAAACCCGAAGGAGCCTGCCTCAACCACATCATCGGGACTTACCTCCACGGAATCTTCGCCCACGACTCCTTCCGACAACACATGATCTCTCTCTGGAAAAATAACCAAGACTCCCAATCAACCTTCTCATACCCACAACATATCGACAACACCCTCAACGACCTCGCATCACACATCGAAACACACCTCAATGTCGACCACATCCTCTCCCTCGCTCGTCCATGCCCCTAGGTCTCTTCCACTCCCCGCAAACGATCAGAACGACGACGCAACATCTCTAACATCAATAAAAGAACCACAGACACCCCTATCAAAACCGTCGCCACCGCCAAAATTATAGGACTAAGCTCCTCCCTAAGACCCGCCCACATCTGCCTCGGCACCGTCTGCTGCTCCACACTCGCCACAAACAAAACCACCACCACCTCGTCAAACGAAATCACAAACGCAAATAAGGCTCCAGACAAAACTCCCGGCAAAATCAACGGCAACGTCACCTGAAAAAATACACGCAACGGACTCGCTCCACACATCAATCCCGCCCTTATCAAAGACTTGTCAAAACCAACAAGAGTCGCCGTCACCGTTATCACCACAAACGGCAACGTCAAAACCGTGTGGGCTATAATCACGCCCGGAAATGTACCTATCAATCCCAACGGCGCAAAAAAGAAAAATAATCCCGCCGCAGAAACCACAATAGGAACTATCAACGGCGATATCAATATCGCATTAATCAGTCGACGGTACGGCATCTCAGGACGAGACAATCCCAAAGCCGCCAAAACTCCCAAAATACTCGCACATATAGCCGTCACCGTCGCTATGAAAAACGAATTCACCAAAGACGAACGCCACTTGTCACTCAACCAAAATTGCTCGTACCAACGAAAAGAAAAGGCTTCCGAGTCAAAACGCAACATCTCACTCGTAAACGTAAAATATGGCTGTGCATTAAAAGATAAAGGCACAATCACCAACAACGGCATCACCAAAAAAAGAAATACTCCCCCGCAAAATAACAAAAATATCCAACCCCACATCCGCTCACTCAATGTCCTGTACGATCCACTCGCCATAATCTCAACCTAACTTCAATTTCTCTATTCCCACCAACCTGTCATAAAGCCAGTACAACACCATCACTCCCAGCAACACCACACACGCAAGAGCCGCCGCAAATCCCCAGTTCAACGTCTTCTTCATGTGAAACGCTATGAAATTCGATATCATCATACCCTCATCCCCACCAAGAAGAGCAGGCGTAATATAATAACCCGTCGACAAAATAAATACCAATAACACCCCCGCAGCCAATCCCGGAATCGTACAAGGAACATACACGCGCAAAAATGCATAACCGTAAGACGCTCCCAACGAACGCGCAGCCTTCATGTAACTCGGCGGAATCGTTCGCATCACACTGTACATCGGCAATATCGCAAACGGCAACAATATCTGAACCATCGCCACAAGCGTTCCCTCCATGTTAAACATCATGCTCAGACGCTGATCATCAGAGAGCAAACCCGTCCACACCAGCAAATCATTCACAACCCCGTTCCTCTGCAACAACACAATCCATGACGTCGTACGCACCAAAAGAGAGGTCCAAAAGGGCAACAATACCAATATCAAAAGAAGATTCGCATGCTTACGCTTCACCGTCGCCATCAAATGAGCCACAGGAAATCCCAATAACAACGTGAAAAAACTCACCACCAAAGACATCCAAAGTGTACGCAGAAGAATCTTTACATACACTCGCTCCTCCTCAGGAACCAAAACTATAGAACCCTCCCTATCGTACTCAAGATCAACAGACGCCAGAAAATGCTTCATCGACACATTCTCACTCACGCGTTTCAACGCAACCCATATATCAAGACTTCCCCAGCGTTCCGATAAACCTATCATCGACTCCTTATACGGAGCCTCCATCTTCGCACCACGCCGTGCCGTAGACTTCACCACTCCCAAGGCCGCCGATAACTCAAAATTCAATCGCGTACCCAAAAGACCAAGCGTTCGCTCCTTCTTCGCCGCCACCAACTCTCGCAATAAAGTCGCATAAACCTCCTCAGAAGGAAGACCCTCACCCACATCCCAAGATGACAACAATGCCGTCGTCTCAGGGATAATCTCACTCACCGTCGAATCATAAAAACCTCGCGTAAATACCTTACCCATCGGGTAGACAAACGCCACAAGCAAAAAAATTAACGGCGGCAATACCACCAAAAAAGACCACATCCGACGTCTGCGACCAGACCTCTCCAGTGCTCGCTTCAATGCCACACCATCAAGACCCACACTCCCTACATCCCTCATCCTTTACAGTCCTTACTCCCACACACCCTATATCTCCTCCACACCCTATCTACCCCCCCTCCGACAATAAAAGAAAAGTACCCACCCCTAAAAACCCTCTACTTCGCAAGCCAAGACGCAAAACGCTGATTCAACTCTTCAGAAAAATCTGCCCAGAAAAACACGTCGTTAAACAGTGCATTCTTCGTGTTCGCAGGCGACGTCGGCATATGTGGCTTCATATCCACTCCCGAATCCGCATGACGCCCCACTTGAGGAATCGATGACATCCTCACAGGACCATACGCTATGTACTTCGCCTGATCCGCTAGAGCTTTCGTCGTCGTAGAAAAAGCTACAAACCTCTTCGCCGCTTCAACATTCTTGCCACCTCGCGGAATAACCCACAAGTCCAAGTCTTGAATCTGACCGTCCCACACAATCGTAAAAGGCTGATCTTCCACAACAACCGCATTGAAAATACGTCCGTTATAAGCCGTACTCATCGCAACTTCGCCGTCCGCCAACAACTGAGGAGGCTGAGAACCAGATTCCCACCACACAATATCGTCCCTAATACTGTCAAGCTTCGCAAAAGCACGCTTCAAACCCGCTTCCGTCGACAAGACCGCATACACCTGATTCGGGGACACGCCGTCTGCCATCAACGCCATTTCCAATGTGACCTTCGGACCCTTCCTAAATCCACGCTTGCCAGGAAACTTCTTCGTATCAAAAAGATCCGCTATCGTCGACGGCTTCGCTCCAGGAAACGACTTCTCGTTGTACGCATATATCGTACTCCAAACGATCGTACCCACCGCACACTCCGTAATCGCTTCTTCCATAAAGTCAGAACTCGCAGGCGTACCATCAGGGGCCGGCGGCAATGCCAAAGTATCAAGCGGCTCCAAAAGACCCTCGTCACATCCACGCAACGCATCCGACAACTCCACGTCCACAACGTCCCACGTCACCGTACCCGTCTCCACTTGCGTCTTAATCTCCGCCAAGCCCCCATTATAGTTCTCAGACAATACCTTTATGCCCGTCTCAGACGTAAAAGGCTCATGGTAGGCCTTCTCCTGTGAATGCGTATACGAACCGCCCCACGAGACCACCGTCAAACTCTCAGAAAACGCAGACGTCATCCCAAAGGACAACCCCAAAATCAAAACAAAAATAACACCCAAAAACCTTCTCATAAGCAACATGTCCCTAATACTCCTCTCAAATATAAAGCCAAACCCTCAACCCCTTAATTACACCGACCAGAAACCTTAAGTCAAATGTTTTTCAAAATACCCCCTAAGACGACTCCAACGGAACATCAAGGGCCCAACCGTCTCCCCAACGCCAATACATCTTCACCCGATCTCCCACTCCTGGACAACTCTCCATCGTCCCGTGTACCAACTGCATAATAAAACCATCACTCCCCAACACATTCAGTCTCACCCTCGTGTGACTCCCCAAAAATATCAATTCCTCCACACAACCTTCCACCTCATTCACTCCCTCTCCCTCTAGAGCCGTCAATCCCACCAACTCAGGACGCAACGACACCATCGTCCGAGAACCTTCCGATACATGAGGCGTCTTGCTCGCCCATATCTTATCTTCTCCACACAAAACACAACACCTCTCTCCCTCTATCCGCGTCACTTCCCCGTACACACAGTTGTTCTCCCCTATAAACGACGCCACAAACGCTGATGACGGCTTGTCGTAAATCTCTTCAGGCGACGCAACCTGCTGAATCAATCCATCGTAAAATACCGCCACGCGATCCGACATCACCAACGCCTCCGTTTGATCATGCGTCACATACACCATCGTCACCCCCATGTTCTCGTGTATATGCTTAATCTCATACTGCATCTCTTCGCGCAAATTCTTATCCAACGCGCCTAACGGCTCATCCATCAATACCAGCTTCGGACAAAATACCAACGCTCGTGCAAGGGCCACCCTCTGCTGCTGACCTCCCGATAATTGTCCCGGCAAACGATCGCCAAAATCTCCCAACCTCACCATCTCCAGAGTCTCTCTCACCCTCTCCTCTATCTCACCCCTACCCATACGCCTCACCTTCAACGGAAACGCCAAATTCTCATTCACACTCATATGCGGAAATAACGCATAGTTCTGAAATACAAATCCCAAATCCCTCTTATGTGCCGGAATCTTCGTCGAATCCACTCCGTCTATCATAATCCTTCCCGCTGTCGGGACCTCAAAGCCCGCAAGCATCATCAATACCGTCGTCTTACCAGAACCTGACGGCCCCAACATCGTCAAAAACTCTCCCCGCTCCACATCCAAATGCAAACCCGCTACCACCAAATTCTCACCGTCATAACTCTTGCTGATATCGTCAAATACTACAATACTCTCACCACCAACCTCCGACTTTCTCAATGCCATGCTCTCTTCCTAAAAAATCCCAAAAAAATCAACTCAAAACCATAACACAGAAAAATATGGTGGCGGATCAGGGATTCGAACCCCGGACACAAGGATTATGATTCCTCCGCTCTAACCGACTGAGCTAATCCGCCTACATACCATGCACCCCTAAAAACCCAATAACAAAATTACACCCATAAAACCTTGCAGGAGGCTAACAATTCACGCTACCCTTGTCAAGACACCTCATACCCTACCCTACACCATCAACGGAGAATACTCATGGCACCATCTGAAACCGCCACTCTTGCCGCAGGATGCTTCTGGAAAATCGAACACCACTTCCTCTCCCTAGACGGAATCCTCTCTACTGCCGTCGGCTATACAGGCGGAGACCTCAAAAACCCTTCATACCAAGAGGTCTGCCGAGGCCATACACGTCACGCAGAAGCCGTCCAAATCAATTTCAACCCCCTCGTCATATCATTCCCCTCCATCCTCAATCACTTCTGGCAACTCCATGACCCCACCCAACGCGATCGACAAGGTCCAGATATAGGCTCACAATACCGATCCGCCATCTTCATTCACTCTCAAGAACAACTCCTCTCCGCACAAAACAGCCTGAAAACTCATCAACAAAAAATCAAAAAACCTATCGTCACAGAAATCGTCAAAGCCTCCACTTTCTGGCTCGCAGAAGAATATCACCAAAAATATATCCAAAAAAAACGACTCTCCTAAAACAAATCCATACCTCAAAACACAAAAAGAAAAAAAATATCCCCCTTTTGCTCCTCCATCATTGTTTTTTCTCCTCCAGAACCTATATAATCTCCTGTAGGTGTTCAGAACCCCTCAGATTTTTACCTCGTCACATTATGCCGTCGTCGATCATGAACCTCTGAACCCCCTTTTCTCTCAATCTCAACCAAGGATCTCCCTAATGTCCTCTTTTAAATATGCCGATGTCCTCGCAAGTGTATCCATCTCTAAAGGCGTCGCGCGCCTCGATTTCGGACTCCACATAGACCCAGAAGACGAATCCCTCGAAGGCGTAGAATCAGTCTCCAAAGTCTGCTTGCCCCTCGACGGACTCATCCGTATGTACAATACTCTCTCTCAAGTCGTCGAACGACTCCAAGAAGACGGCGTACTCGTCAAACAAGATAATGACGACAGCGACGCCACCCTCTCCGTCAACGACATCAGCAAAAACTAATTTTCAATGCCTACAATGTCTACAATTCTCGTCCTGCCCGGCGACGGCATCGGTAAAGAAGTTTGTGAACAGGCCGTCAATGTCCTTGCTTGGTTCAACGATACCTATCAACTCAACCTAAAAATTGAGAGCGATCTCGTAGGAGGGGCCGCATTCGATGCTTACGGCGTCCCCCTACGAGATGAAACCATGCAGGCCGCTCATAATGCTAAAGCCATCCTGCTCGGGGCCGTCGGTGGACCTCAGTATGACAATGTCGAACGAGACAAACGACCCGAAGCCGCTTTGCTCGCTCTCAGAAAAGAACTCGACCTCTTCGCAAACCTACGACCCGCCATCGTCTTTGACCCCCTCGTCGACGCATCATCCCTAAAACCAGAGATCATCAAAGGACTCGATATACTCATACTCCGCGAACTGACCGCCGGAGTCTATTTCGGCCTGCCTCGCGGCATCTCAACACTTGATGACGGTTCCCGAACCGCCGTCGACTCTTGCACCTACTCCGAATTCGAAATCTCTCGAATCGCCGATGTCGCTTTCGATCTCGCACGAAAAAGACAAAAACGCGTCCATAGTGTCGAAAAAGCCAACGTCATGGAAACAGGCGTCCTTTGGAGAGACGTCGTCTCAGAACGACAGCAAAAAATCGCAACAGATATTGACCTCCAACATATGCTCGCCGATAACTGCTCCATGCAACTCCTCAAGCATCCTCACCAGTTCGACGTCATCCTTACAGATAACCTCTTCGGCGATATGCTTTCCGATACCGCCGCTATGCTCACAGGATCCCTCGGGATGCTGCCGTCCGCTTCCCTCAGCGGCAAAAATGCAGAAGGAAAACAAGCCGCCATGTACGAACCCGTTCACGGTTCCGCCCCAGACATCGCAGGACAAAATAAAGCAAACCCCCTTGCAACCATCCTTAGCCTCTCCATGATGATGCGGTACTCCCTCGACCGAATCGACCTCGCCGACAATCTCGATAAAGCCGTCAATGACATCCTCAATGACGGACTCAGAACCTTCGATACCGCTACCGAGAAAGACAGTCCTTCAAGCTGTAGCGAAGTCGGACAAGCCGTCATCGACAAACTCAAAAATAATAAAGAGTAAAAATCATGACCGACTCCCTCGACCTCAATACCGCCCTCAGACTCCAACGCTACATAGAAAGAGTCGAAAGTCTCGAAGAAGAAAAAAAAGCCCTCGCTGAAGACATCAAAGATATCTATAACGAGGCACGTGCAACCGGATTCGACGCAAAAATTATGCGTAATATCGTCAGACTTCGTGCCATGGACCCTCAGGAACGTTCCCTACAGGAAAGTCTCATCGAAACCTATATGCACGCCATGGGTGTCAAAGACGAAAACTCAGCGTAAGCTGCCCAAAGTCAACGTCTCCCTCTGGAAGTCCGTTGCTAGGCACACACCAGCTTTTCACACCAGAAGGGGTCACGTCCCGGAAGGGGTCACACACCAGAAGGCAAGGCCACCATCCCCAAATTATTAAAGACCAAAAACAATACAAACCGTAACAACAAAACCAAACCCGCTACCCACACAGGCTTCAAGCCTTCCACAAAAAAAGGTGGCGTCATATAAGACCCCAACTTCAATACAGGGTCCGTGATCCAGCAAAAAAATCTCATCACATAATTGCCAGAAGACGGATGCACAAATAATCCCAATAACGCACGACCCAACAGCGTATACGCAATCACAGACAACAAAAAATTCATCCAGTGATACAGCCAAAATTCTCCCACAAACGGATTGTCTTCCATCATCTCTCTATCCTCCTTTTTTCCGCGATACCTCCCACCACGTCCACCAGCAAAACATGCTCCTCCGCCAGCACTTCTAACCTCAAACTTTCCACCGTGTGATCCGACCTCACCCTCAGTCGTCTCTGCCCTATCACCCCGCCCTCGTCCACACCCTCACTCAACCAGTGTACACTGCAACCATGCTCCTTCGCTCCGTCCCTCAGCACACGCTCGTGCGTATCCAGTCCCTTATACAAAGGCAATAATGACGGGTGTATGTTCACAGACCGCCCCCGCCACTTCCTCACAAAATCCTTACTCAATACCCGCATATAACCCGCCAATACCAAAAATTCACAACCCATCGCCTCCAAAGCCCTTAACGCCTCTCGCTCTCCCTCTTCCACACCCCTCGACAATACCCTCGTCTCCACACCCAGAGCCCGAGCCCTCGAAAGTCCCTCCACCTCGCCATGCGACAAAACACCCAACACCTCATAATCCCTGCCCTCAGAACCCCTCACCAATGCTTCCATGTTCGAACCTCTCCCCGATATCATCACACACACTCTCATCAAGACCACGCAACCCCACCCTCTCCCCCTTCCTCCACATAACCCACCACAGACGCTCCCTCCCAATCTTCCTCCCGAAAATCTTCTCCTCGAACCACCCCCACATAACCCAATCCCATATTAAATGTCGATGCCATCTCTTCCGCTTCTATCCCTCCCTCGGATGCCAACCACGAAAATACTTCAGGTACCTTCCAGCTCCCTCGCTCTATCACGCACGTCACCCCCCCGCACAAGCCACGCCCCAAATTATCCGCCAATCCACCTCCTGTCACATGGGCCATCAAACGAACCTTCCCCCGATTCTTTAACGACAACCAACCCTCCAAAACCTCCCTCACATAAAGTCGTGTCGGCAGAAGTAAAGCCTCCCGAAATGTATCCACTCCCTCACACTCATAGGGAACCTCCCCCTCCAAATCTCCTCCCCACTTCTCCAGCACACGCCTCACCAAAGAAAATCCATTGCTATGAAGCCCTGACGATCCAAGACCTATCACCCGATCTCCAGGGCGAATCCCCTCCCCTCCCAAGCCTGCGTCTTCTCCCAACAATCCCAGGGCAAAACACGCCACATCCAACTCCTCAGCCTCATACAAGCCCGGCATCTCCGCCGTCTCACCTCCCACCAAGGCACAACCAGACTCCTCACACGCCGACGCTATCCCTCCCACCAAAAATCCCAAACGATCCTCCTCTATCTTCCCCGTCGCCACATAATCCAATAACGCCAAGGGCTCCGCTCCCAACACCAAAAGATCATTCACACACATCGCCACCGCATCACGACCTATACCCGCAAAATCCTTGTCCTCCCTCGCCAACAAGACCTTCGTACCCACTCCGTCACACGTCAAAGCAAGCCGTCCCCTCACAAGACCCTTGCCTCCAAGGTCAGTTTTCGATAAGTCTATTATCGATGCAAAACCTCCAAGACCACCCTCAACCCAACGACGCCTCGTCCTCTCCGCATGACCCCGCAAATGTAAGGGAATCCTCTTCGCCAACTCCGTGTCCACACCAGAATCTTTGTACAATAACCCGCCCATAACTTCCTTCCTTCCATGATCAACTCACCCTCCTCTCAGCCTTTATAACACCTCAAACCGTAAATTCATCCCCCCAAATGAAACTCTTTCTCCTACTCTTCCTCTCTCCCCTCCTCCTCATCTCACCCCTGTTCGCTCAAAACAATAACAACCTCTACATCATCAAAGATATTCAAGTCCGTATACCCCACAACAACCCCGTCGTCGCCAAAAATCTCGGCTTCCAAAAAGTACACAAAATCGCCTTCCAAAAAATTATCGAAAAAATCGTACCCTCAAATCTGCAAAACTCCGTCACAACTCCGGAAAATATCGAAAACCTCATCCGAAATATTACCTTCCTCGAAGAAAAAAGTGGCAATAACCTCTATGTCGCAAGATTCGATGTCCACTTCAACGAAGACGCCCTCCTCAATTACCTCAAAAAATTCAATATCAAACCCTCCTTCGATACACCTCAATCCCTCCTCGTCATTCCCCTCTATCGAGAAGTCGGAAGCACAAGACTCTGGGAACGCAACAACCTCTGGCTCAACGCTTGGGCAAAACGACACGACTCCACCGCAAGCGGAATCAATATCCTCGCCCCCACAGGCTCACTCAAAGACCGCGAAACCCTCTCAGCTCACAACGCCACAAGCATCAATAACAAAAAACTCTCTCAACTCGCCAAAAATTATCAAACAGAAAACTATATCCTCTCCACCGCAACCATGCATACCGATATTAATACCCAGTCCCTCAATGTCCGCTTCCAAACCCTACCCTTCATCGTCGGGGCACCCTCAGAAAGCTCCTCCTTCACCCTCAAAGCTTCATCACTGCAAGAACTTCCATCCCTCATGGATAAAGCCACCCTCAAAGTCATCGCCATCGTCACCCAAGCATGGACACAACGTATCCAAGTACACTCAGAAACCGCAAAATCTTCGCAAAAACGTGACTACTGGCTCATCGTACCCTTCTCTTCCGCAAAAAACCTTCACTCCATCTCATCAAAAATCTCCAACATCAGAAACTTCTCATCCCTCAAAATTCTTGCCACACACTCAGAGAAAGCTTTGTTCTCCCTCTCCTCTTCCTATAATGTCGATCACATCATCAACATCCTCTCCCAACACCGCTTCAAAATTACTCAAAACCCCCAGCAACCCAACATCCTCAACCTATCTCAAGAAAGGTAAATCCCCCCATGACTTCCATCACCTTCATCGATGAACACAACGTCTCCAAAACCGTCGACGCCACAAATGGACTCACCCTCATGGAAGTCGCCGTCGAACACGATATCCCCATCGAAGCTATCTGCGGCGGTTCCCTCGCTTGTGCCACTTGCCACCTCATCGTCATCAAAGGATTCGAAAAAACCGGAAACCCGTCAGATGACGAAATCGATATGCTCGACTTCGCCGATAACGTCACGCCCCAGTCCAGACTCTCTTGCCAAATCACCGTCTCAGACAATCTCGACGGAATCGTACTCCAAGTCCCTCCCAAACCCTAATTCCCCCACCCCCAGCTTCTCTCACCCCCGGGCCTCATCCATAAACACCAACTTCGCGTCCTTCTCGTCACGCAAACGACGGTACATCGTGAAATTCGCCAACACCTTCTTTACATAACGCTTCGTCTCCCCGTACGGAATCCTCTCTATAAACGCAAGCGTACTCTCTATATCCACGCCCGGCCTCCCCAAAGATTTAAGCCACCGCTCCACAGAACCAGGGCCCGCATTGTACGCAGACAACGCCAACACAAGATGTCCGCCAAACCTCTCCAACATCGAATCCAAATACCAATCTCCCAACAATATATTATAGTGCGGATCCTCCGTAAGCCTGCGAGCCGCAAAAGGCAATCCCCGCTTTCTCGATACATAACGTGCCGTTTGCGGCATCAACTGCATCAAACCCCGTGCTCCTGACGAACTCTTCGCCTTCACATTAAAACTACTCTCTTGGCGGACAAGTGCCATAATCAAACTCGGGTAACTCTCCGTACCTCGGAGGCGAATCCATGGATAGCCGCTTCTATTCAATATCAATCCCTGTTCTTCCGCCACGCGTGACGCATACACCCCCGCGTCCACGTGATTCATACGGTACGCAAGCTGTGCCGCCATACTAAAAAATCGCGGATCCGTCGTCGTGTTTATCATATGATGCAAATAAATACGCGACAATCTCACAATACCCGCCTTGTGCAGTTTCGTCGCTATCCGAACCAACGGCTTTGACAAAAATACCCTCTTGTAACCCAATTCCTCCGCATCTCCAGAACCAACTCTCGGCTCCACATAAGGTGCATCTCCACTCTTACCAAGACGCCTCAGAGCCACCTGTCCGTAAAAAAATGTCACGCCCCTACCCGCATTCTCATACCAATAACGACTCCGACTCTTATTCCCCAATCCCTCGTAAATCCTACCCAACCAATAGGATATTTCCGACTCCTCCGACAAACTCTCCGCATACTTCATCGCGTGCTGCATCCGTAACAATGCTTGCTTATAACGCAGTCTCTCTTCGTGCAACTTCTCCCCCTTCGCACCCTTCCATAAAAGAGAAATATAACCCAAATCCCGCCATAACTTGTAACTTGAAGCCCTCGACATCTCCTTGCCCTCAAGCATACGCAAAAGCCTTTCCGCTTCCAAAACACGCCCACGCACAAGTGCATACACCTTCAACTTCTCCGTCAAGCCATACCAATTCTCCGCATACTCATCTCTCTCAGTATAAGATAACGCAAGTGCCAACGCCTCCTCCTTCTTCCCCTTCCTCCAACGCCACTTCACCCTGTCAAAAACCAAACCTCCATCGTGATAACTCTTCCGTACCCTCTTTATCAATCCATCCACTCCAGGCTTCAGGCCCTGCAACGCCAGGCGTGCTTCTCCACGCTTCTCTCTAGGACCTCCCACACGAACCCCTTGGCGTCTTGCCGCAGAAGAAAATCCTTGCCACAACATCTGCTCAAGGCGGGCGTTGTGATCTTGACGGTGCAGAACCTCTCCATAATACTTCAAAACCTCCTCCTCGTCCTTACGCGTCAAATAGTCCTCCCTCCAAACCTTCTTCACAAAAGACTCAAGGCGGGGGCGAAAACGTAAGCCCTTACGCCTCAAGCTCTCCATGTACAAAACCCTACCCCCAGATGTCTCAGGCTCAAACTTCAAAAACCAACCCGACAGCTTCCGAAGAGACACACCCTCCTCTATCGCCAATGTCTCAGCTCTCCTCTTCTGTGCCCCTATCATCGGCGACATCGGAAAATGCCTCACAAGCGACGAAACCTCCTCATACGTCGCAGGACAACCCCTCTTCGAATGACACAATACCTTCAGGGCCAACAGCACATCCCTATCCCAATTCTTCACCATACCCCTCCGCACTTCTTCCCACTTGGCCCCTTTCAACCGCCTCAAATACCGAACGCAAACCTCTACCATCAGAACCCCTAGCCTCAAAACCATAAAGCGGCATCAACACACACAATACACCCAACACCCCCTCCACATATCTACGCTTCCTCCCTCTCATCCTTGACTTTTCCTCCAAGTCTCGCAATAATCACTATGCCTCATACGCGTGCTCTCTCCTCCTTCGCAAAATCATCAAGCCTCCCTTTAAGAATACGCACAATCAAAAAAAGACGCAAGACCTGACACAATGACGCATACTCATCTGTACGCACTATAGAAAAATATCACCCGCCCACCCCCAGACACCGCATACCATGAACGATATCCTCAAACGACTCACCACTCAGCCACTCATGTTTTCCAACATCATCGTGGCCTCCTTCTTCGTCAATATCCTCGGCCTCGCTTCTTCCCTCTACGTCATCCAAGTCTTCAACCGATACCTCGGATACGGAACCGATGCCACTCTCTATACCCTCACTTTCGGCATGATCATCGCCATCATCGCCGAACTCCTCTTCCGATTCATTCGCTACCGATTCGTCGCCGCTACCAATATCGCTCCAGAATTCCTTAGGTCTCATAACCTCGTCGCCTTCTTCTCAAAAGTCAAAATCGACCACATCTCAGGACCTCAACAACAAATCCCTAGAGAATGCCAACGCGCAAGCGAACAACTACAAAATACCCTCACACCCACCAATATCTCCACCATCATAGATACACCCTTCGCCCTCATCTTCATCCTC
Organism: uncultured Alphaproteobacteria bacterium; assembly: GCA_929200455.1. Lineage (GTDB taxonomy): Bacteria > Pseudomonadota > Alphaproteobacteria > CAKMZR01 > CAKMZR01 > CAKMZR01. Next base: position 18,914 of record CAKMZR010000004.1, read on the forward strand.
GCCGTATACCTACTCAGCTTCACCCTCGGCATCGTACTCACCCTCGTACTCATCGTCGGAATTCTCCTCAACCTCTACGGACGCCACACCCAAAAAAAACAAGTCCAAAATATCCAAAAATCACAAAACGAACTCCAACTCATCAATTCATCCGCAACCCAAATGGATACCGTACACGCCTTCAATGCTGGCAACTTCATCCAGTCCACTTGGCAAAAACGGTTCTCATCCTTCACCACCCTCAAACAAAAAAATCATAACGCTCACAGCAATATCCAAACCGTCACGCAAACACTCGGCGGAATACTCACTATGAGCATCATCTTCTTCGGGGCACAACAAGTCCTACAAGGAGAACTCTCCATCGGCGCCCTCATCGGGTGCAACATCATCGCAAGTCGCGCTTTCGCAACCCTCAGCCGCATGATCGCTCTCAATCAAGCTTTCGCTCAAGCCGATATCATGCTCCAAAGAATCCAATCCTTCCTCCGATTCCCCACAGAAAAAACAGAAGGAACATCCATATCACAACACTCAGGGCAAATATCTTTCGCAGAACTCAGCTACCAACCTCCCCTAAGCCCTCTACCCCTCTTCGAAAACTTCTCACTCGACATACCCCCAAATGCCACCGTCGCCGTCATCGGCGGAAACAGTACAGGGAAAACTACTCTCCTCCGACTCATCCTCGGACTCATCTCTCCCTCATCAGGACAAATCCTCATAAAAAATACAGACCTCCGTCAAATCACCGCAGAAAGCTGGAGATCCTGCATCTCCTACCTACCACAAGAACCCCAATTCCTACACGCATCCATTCGTGACAACGTCGCCATCAATGCACCCTTCCTCAAAGATAAAGATATACTCAAACTCATCGACCTTTGCGACCTCGGAACTTTCGTCAGACAAACCGCAGACGGACTCGCTCACACAATGACACCTGACTCCCTCGAATTCTCTCTCGGAATCAAACGACGATTCGCCCTCGCACGCGCCCTCGCAAATGACGGACAACTCATCCTCATCGACGAACCCTTCACTTCCCTCGATAAAGGCGGACAACTCATGATCTCCAATATCATGAAAAATCTCAGCGAAAGCAAAAGTAAAACCCTCATCATCTGCGACCACGACCTCGATAACCTCCCAAAACCCGATATCATCGTCGACCTCAACGCAAAACCTCAACCCATCATCTCACGTCCATAAAGAAAAAATTATGTCCGCTCCCTCCCCTAAAAAAAATAATGACACCGAAAACTTCATCCAAGAACTCGAAAAAAAACTCGGCAATATACCCTTCTTCATGCCCTTCTTCTTCTACGGACTCGTAGGATTCATCTCAGCCCTCGTCTTATGGTCCTGGTTCGCTCCCCTCGATGTCGTCGTGCAAACCACCGGAGAAGTCGTTCCCCTCGGGAAAATACAAACCATTCAACACCTCGAAGGCGGAATCATCAACCAAATCCTCGTCAAAGAAGGCGACTTCGTCAACGCCCAGCAACCCCTCGTCACCCTCAGACCCACCAACCAAAAAGCAAGCCTCGACGAACTCGATAACCGCATCAGTTCCCTCATCGTCAACAAATGGCGACTCGAAAATGAACTCAGCGAACAAACCAATATGAATACACCTCCACAATCCCTACCCCTCAAAAATACAGTAGACCTCTTCCGTAACGCACGACTCCTCTTCCGCGAAAGACAAAAAAATCTCAACGACTCCATCGCTCTACAAGACAACAATATCACCCAACGATCCCAAGAAATGACCGAAGAAGCCATCCGAATCAAACAACTCGAAGAACGAAGAACACTCCTTGCAGAACAAATCAATATCAATGAACAACTCATCAGTGACGACCTCAGCAACCGATACGAACATATCGAACTCCTCAAACAACTCAACAGCATCAATAGCGCCATAGAAAGTGGAGAAGCCACCCTCCTCAGACTCAAAACCGCCGTCAATCAAGCAAAAAGAGAAAAAGAACACGCACTCTCCGAATTCAGAGCCTCCACCCGTTCCGCTCTCCAAAAAACAGAACAAGAACTCAACGAACTCAGCGAAAGACGTATCCGACTTAGCGACTCCTTCGAGAGAACAACCCTCACCGCTCCCCTCTCAGGAATCGTCAAAACCCTCTATACCACCACAAAAGGTGGCGTCATTTCACCCGGTGCCCCCGTGCTCGATATTGTCCCCCAAGAAGACGGAATCTACATCCGTGCTCGCCTTGCTCCCCAAGATATCGGACACGTCAAACTTGGACAGTCCGCAACCCTACGACTCACTTCCGCTGATGCTCCTCTTTTCGGAAATATCACAGGAAACGTCACCTTCATAAGCCCAGACACCATCGTGCCAAAAAATAATCGACCCCCCCATTACATCGTACACCTCTCCACAAAAAGTACCGCCTTCAATAGCAACAACAACGTCTATCCCCTCTTTCCCGGTATGCTCCTTTCCATCGGAATCACCACAGGAAAAAGAACCGTCGCCCAATACCTACTCTCACCCTTCTCACAAAGCCTATCCTTCGCTCTCACCGAAAGATAAAAAATTAAAAAGCTCCCGGATCATGAACTCCCACCCCCTCATCATCTCCATCATCATCGTCAACTTCCTCATTTACGCCCTCGTATCCTTCGCTCCTCCCTCCTTTGCCGAATACCTCTTCTCAATCCTCATCCTCAGACCCAATACCTTCCTCGAAGTCCACTCCCTCAAAGACTTCCTCTTCGATACTCTCGCCCTCTTCGGATACGGATTCCTACACCTCAACTTCTTCCACGCCGCCGGAAATATGGCCGGACTCCTCATCTTCGGTTCCGCTCTCGCCAGAACCCTCTCCTCATCCCTCACCTTCCTCTTCCTCTACCTCTCTTCCATCGGAATCGCCGCTATCAACACCATCTATCAACAACACTACAGCCTCGGTGCATCCGGTGGCGTCTCCGGAATTATGGGCGCACTTTGCGCCGTCACCCTCTTCAAACCCAGAATCTTCAGACTCTATAACCCCGGCGTCAAAGGAAAATCCATCCTCTCCTTCTCCATCTTCTGGCTCGCTCTCAACATCATACTCGCCGTCATTCCTCCTCAAAACGGACTCATCATTCCCTATACCGGAATCGACCTCGCTTCCGTCGGGTGGACAACCCACATCATCGGATTCTTCGCCGGATTCGTCCTTGCTTCCGTCCTCTCTCTCTTCCCCGCAAAAATATTCAAATCCTCCTAAAATAAAAAACACACCCCCTCTCCCATGTTCCTCATCTCTCACATCCGTACCGTCAGCCTATGGATCATGGTAAGCCGTTGCCTCGGACTCATCCGCGAAATCCTCATCGCCGCAACCCTCGGGGCAAGTGCCGCTTCCGACGCCTTCTTCACCGCTTTCAAACTTCCCAATACCCTACGCCTCATCTTCGCAGAAGGCGCCGTACACTCCACTTTCTCCCCCGCTTACTCCAAAGAAAACCACACCTCCCCAAAAAATGCACAAATCTTTGCCGGAAAAATTCTCTCTCTCATCGCACTTACAACAACCGCTCTCTCCATTCTCGCCATCGTTTTCATGCCTCAAATTATGTCCGTATTCGCCTACGGATTCCTCAATAACCCTGCTCAGTTCAACCTTACCGTACAACTCGCCCAAATCGTCTTTCCCTACATCGTCTTCATGGCCCTTACCTCCCTCATGACCTCCATCGACAATACCCATCGGAACTTCAACCTCAGCAGTGCCGCTCCCTCGATCCTCAATCTCTCCCTCATCTCAACCTTACTCGCATTCTCCTTCAACCTCATACAATTCAAACTCACCGCCGCTCTTTGCTGGACCATCCTTATCGCAGGAGCCCTCCAACTCGCCCTCCTCACCTTCTCCCTCGCAAAAAAAGGTCTCCTGCCAAAACCACAATGGCCCTTCAATGACCCCAAAATCTCAAAACTACTCCTCATCTTCCTTCCCGTTGCTCTTGCCGCAGGTATCCAACATATCAACAACATCTCAGGACACATCCTCGCAACCACCCTCAACAACGGTGCCGTATCCTTCCTCTACTACGCAGAACGACTCCTCCAACTCCCCGTCGCCATCATCGGATTCTCCTTCGCCACCGTCCTGCTCCCGCAAATTCGTCACGAAATCAATTCCTCCTCAGAAAAATACTCACCTTCCACCAATATCGCTTTCGATACAGCCATGCTCATCTCCATTCCCGCAACTTGCGGACTCATCTCCCTTGCTCCAGACATCATTCACTCCGTCTACCAAAACGGCAACTTCTCATCCCTCCAATCCATGCACACCTCAAATGCACTCATCGCTCTCTCCCTCGGACTCCCCGCCATCATCGCTTTCAAAATTATCTCCACTCTCTTCTTCGCCCACCAAAATACAAAAGCCATCGCCATCACCGCTCTCTCTGCTTCCTTCATCTATATCTCTTCCGCTCTCATCCTCATGCCTTCCTTCCTCCATATCGGAATCGCCCTTGCCGCTTCCATCAGTGCATGGATAAATCTCTTCATCATCTCCGTCATCATGCACAAAAAAAATTATTGGAAAATCTCAAAAATTATACTCTCCAGACTCGCACTCTACCTCTTTGCCGCCATCATCATGGTTCTCGTCCTCTTCCTCCTCTCCTCCATCCCCCTACTCAACAACCATCAAAACTCCTTTTTTGAAAAATTCTTCTTCCTCGCACTCAAAATCATCTTGGGAATCTCCGTCTATATAGCTACACTCTCTTCCATCATCTCCTTCTGCACCCCTAAACTCAAACCCTTGTGCCTCTCTCAACAACCCAAAAAATAAAATGACAACACCTCACCTCATCTTCTCCGGAATCCAACCCACAGGCGACCTCCATATCGGAAACTATCTCGGTGCCATCAAACCTTGGGCCAGCCTGCAGTCACAACACCCCTGCATCTACTGCATCGTCGATGCTCACGCCATCACCGTCTTCCAAGACCCAGAACAACTCAACCTCAACACAAGAGAAGTCGCAGCCGCCGTCATCGCTGCCGGAATCGATCCGTCTCAACATATCCTCTTCAACCAATCAGAAAATCCACATCACGCTGAACTCAACTGGATATTCTCTTCCATCGTACGCATGGGCTGGCTCTCAAGAATGACTCAATTCAAAGAAAAATCAGGAAAAAATCGTGAAAAAGCCAGCCTCGGACTCTTCGCATATCCTTCTCTCATGGCCGCAGACATCCTCGCTTACCACGCCAATCTCGTACCCGTCGGCGAAGACCAAACCCAACACCTCGAACTCGCCAACAATATCGCCCAGAAATTTAATCACGATTACCAAGTCGACTTCTTCCCTTCCATCACGCCCATCATCCAAAAAACCGCCGCACGCGTCATGTCCCTGCGAAATGGTTCCGCAAAAATGTCTAAGTCAGACCCCTCTCCCGCAAGCAGAATCCATATCAAAGACTCAAACGACAAAATTCACGAAAAAATACAACGCGCAAAAACAGACCCAGAATGTCTCCCAGACAATATTCAAGAACTCGCCCTCAGACCCGAAGCTCTCAACCTCGTCTCCATACTCGCCGCCCTTTCAGACACATCACCTCAAAATATACTCGACAACGTAAGCGGATGGGGCTTCTCACAATTCAAGCCTCTGCTCACAGAAAAACTCATCTCCGTCATCGAACCCCTCCGCGATAATATGATCCGAATCCTCAATGACGAACTCTACCTCCTCTCCATCCTCAAAAATGGTGCCGAACAGGCTCAGGAAAAAAGTGCTCCCATCATACAAGAAACAAAAAAAATTATAGGCTTCCTCAAAACCTAAGAACGACGCAAAACATACGTGCCAGGAGCCTTGCCTCGCGAAGAATAAGAACGACCCACGCCCCGCGACTTCACCTTACCCTCAGAATGGGACTCCAACCAAGAACGCCAAAAATTCCACCAAGAACCCTTCTCCTCTTCTGCACGAACCCTCCACTCATCACCCGTATCGCCGTCTCGAATCTCTCCGCTCCTATAGTAATACTTGTTCTTAGCCGGGGGATTAATCATGCCGTTCACATGACCAGAACCTCCAAGAACAAACGTCTTCTCTCCAGAAAACAAACAAGAAGACGCAAAACAACTCTTCCACGGCGCGATGTGATCCTCCTCAGACGCCACACAACACACTGGAACTTTCACCTCTCCCACATCTATCATCACACCCCCTATCTCAACCTCATTCTTCTGACAAAGCTTGTTCCCCACATAACCCACGTCCATGTAATCCTTGAAAAAAGATTCCGTCAAATTCGTCGAATCGCTATTCCAGTACAACAAATCAAATGGCGGCGGCTCCTTACCCAACAAATAATTGTTCACCACAAATGACCATATCAAATCATTCGCTCGCAAAAGACTAAAACTACTCGCCATCACATACGCGTCAAAATATCCCTTCTCCTTCATAAGAACTTCTATCGACGCCATCTGCTCTTCGTTCAAAAAGACCTTAATCTCTCCCGCATCAGAAAAATCTACAAGACACGTCAATAACGTCGCCGACGCTATCACATTGTCCTTAACACCCAACTCCTTCGCTCGATACGCCAAATAACTCGAAAGCATCGTCCCCCCCACACAATACCCCAACGTATGTACACGATCCGCCCCCGTCTCCTCCTGCACAACCCTCAAAGCCTCCCCAATCTCAAGAACATAATCTCCAAAACCCTTCTCCCTAAGAGAAGACGTCGGATTCACCCACGACATCATAAATACACTCAATCCCTCGCCAACCGCCCACTTCACAAAAGAATTCTTCTCCTGCATATCCAAAATGTAATACTTGTTAATCACTGGAGGCACTATCAATAAAGGCTCCCTCATCTCGTCACTTCGCGACGGAGAATACTGTATCAACTCAAATAATGGCGTCGAATATATCACCTCACCAGGCGTCACCGCCAAATTAACTCCCACGTCAAACGCCTCCTCGTTCACCGTCGCCACCCGCCACTGACCCTTGTTCTCCACCACATCCCTCACAAAATTCTCCATCCCTCGAACCAAATTCTGTCCCTTCGTACTCAACGTCTCCTCTATAACCTCAGGATTCGTCAACGCAAAATTACTCGGAGATAACGCTCCCAAAAATAATCCCAAGTTAAACTCAAGACGCCTCCTGTCCCCATCCGACAAACTCTCATCCTCAGACATCGCCTTCACCGCCGTGTCATGCCACCACCTGCTCATAATCACATAACTACGACGCAACATGTCATGAACCCACGACTCCTTCCACGACTCTCCAGAAAATCTCTTGTCAAAATCTCCAGAAACCTCCGCATCCTCAACCTCACCCCCTATCCTCTTCTGGTAATAAATACACAAATCCAACCACTCCCTATACAACCGCAAATTTTCTTCCGTAAAAACTCCAGAATAACCAAGCGGAAATAAATACCCCATCTCCTTCGCATTCTCAAAAACTTTTTCATACCAACCCTCAGGTACCACATCTCCCCACATCCTAGAAATACCCTCCTTGCCCTCAAGACCACTCGCCTCACCCCACATCTTCAATGCGTCCTTCTGCCAACTGCGAACCAAATCCCAACCAGAACCATCATCCCGAAAACCCATCGGCGCAAAATTCATCCACGCCTCCATCATCTGCATCCCCTCAGAAGACAAAAACTTCTCTATAAGCTCCTCGTCTTCTTCCAATTCTTCCTTCTCCTTCGCACGCTTCCTCACCCTCTCTCCCTTCTTCGCCATCTCTACTCCGTCCTCCTTCTCATCACGTAATAATGTCTACAACCGCCTTCATCACATCTCGACGGCTTATTTGACCCACAAGCTTATCATCTCGCTCCCGATCCAACACAGGAAAACGACGAAAATGCTTCTCAGAAAATAAAAGTGCCACGTCCGAAACACTGTCCAATATATCTACCGTCTCCACTCCCCTCTCCATGTAACTCGATACAAAACCAGGCCTCACCTTGTTAAAAGAATAGTCCAATCCTACCTTCAAACAATCCTTCTCAGAAAGAACACCCACCAACATCCCATCGTCATCCACAACAGGACCCCCAGATATCCCTCCCCTTATCAACATCTCCATCGCCACAAGAATGTCCATTCCAGGACGAAATGTCACAAGCTTTGTGGTCATGTAATCTTTCACAAGTATCGGCTTCATCTCAAAACTTCTCCCTGTTCTCCCTACACACCCTTGCCTCACCACATCATACACAAAAAATATAAAAAATAAATATCATATCAAAAAAAAGAAAAAGCCCCTGCCAGTACGGCAGAGGCCTCCTCAAAATCATATGAAAAAAAGAAAAAAAACTTAAGATGACTGAAGCAATGCCAAAATAGCCCTCTGCATCTGCGCCGCTATCGCCAGACTCTGCAAACCCAACTGTTGCGATGTCTGCAAGGACACAAGATTCGAAGCCTCTTCATTCAAGTCCGCCGTCGTCAAGCTTTCCGACGCCACCGTGTGAATGTTAATGTACTTCGACGTAAAATCAATCCGTGACTTCAACGTAAGCAAGTGACTCCCAAAGGCCTGAGCATGTCCTCGCAAACGATCAA
>CAKMZR010000005.1 GCA_929200455.1 uncultured Alphaproteobacteria bacterium
GGTTTATGCACGGAAGAATGGATTAAGGAATGGATATGGAGAGAGGGCGTATTTTGTGAGGGGAGATATTTTGCGGGGGGGAGGCGGATTGAAGTTTGGGAGTGTGGACGGTGTGATGATGAATCCGCCGTACTGGGATGATGACGAGGGATTGAGGAGGGCAGATTCTGAGGAGGTGGGAGCCCGCGTGCGGGAGGCGGACGTGGGGGATTATATAGACGTGTGTGTGAAGTTGCTCAAGCCCGGAGGGTGGTTGAGTGTGGTCTATCCGGCCCGCAAGGTGAGTGGTGTTTTGTCTGTGATGTGTTTACGCTTGGGCTGTGTGGAGGTGGTGCCTGTGCATGGGAAACGGGATAGGGGAGCACGGGCGATGCTTTTGAGAGGAAAGAAGTTGTCGAAGAAGGCGAGGGGAGACGTACACTGGTGTCGTCCGTTGGTGATGCATGAAGACGACGGGAGTCCGAGTGCGGAAGCGGAACTTGTGACGATTGAGGGACGTTTTCCCGAGGGTATCGTGAGGCGTTAGAAGTCTGTGGGTACGCCGCCTTCTTTGGTTCTTCTTTGTACGAATTCTTCGAGGTCTTCTTTGCGGTCTTCGGGCAAGGGAGGAGGCTCGAAGTTGTTGATGATGTCGTGATAGATACGGTTTGCACGGGTGAGGGAGTCTTGAGAGCCGTTTTCTGTCCATGCTCCGAAGTTGCTCCAATCGGAAGCGAAGGGTTCGTGGAAGGCGTGGGCGTAGCGTTCCATGGTGTGTTGAGCCCCGAAGAAGTGTCCGCCTGATTTGACTTCGCGAATGGCATCCATGGCGAGTTGGTCTTCATTGAAGAGGGTGGGTTCGAGGTAAGCGTCGACGGCGTCGAGCATAGCGGCGTCTATGACAAATTTTTCGAAGGAAGCACAAAGTCCGCCTTCGAGCCATCCTGCGGAGTGATTGACGACATTGGCGTTTGCGGTGAGGCAAGCCCACATGGACATGACGGTTTCTTGTGCGGCTTGAGCGTCGGGAATGTTTGAGGCGGTAGCGTTTGAGAGTCTGATGGGAAGATTGTAGCGTCGAGCGAGTTGTCCACTGATTTGTGAAGCTTTGACATTTTCTGGTGTCCCGAAAGCGGGAGAGCCGGATCGCATATCGACATTGGAGGTGAAGCTTCCGTAGATGATGGGAGCACCGGGTTTTGTGCATTGTGAGAGTGCGGCGGTAGCGAGGAATTCTGCATTTTGCATGACGAGGGCCCCCGGTATGGTGGCGGGAGCCATGGCTCCTGAGAGGGTGAAGGGAGTGATGATGGTGGCTTGTCCGTGTTCGGCCATGGTCATGACGCCTTCGGCCATGGGTCCATCGAGGATGAGGGGAGAGTTTGTATTGACGACGGTCCATATATGGGGAGAAGAGCAGAATTGTTCGTGAGAGATTCCGTGTACACGTTTTGTGATTTCGAAGGCGTCGAGTGTGCGTGGTTTGCCGAGGACGTAGCATTTTGTGGATTTGTCTGAGAGTAGGGCTTGAGCTTTTAGGCATTCGAGGTGACGAACTTTGGGGTGAATATCCTGAGGTTCGACGGGATATCCGCTTGAAGCGTGTATGGAGTTGAAGGTTTGGATGAGTTTGATAAAATTTTGGTAGTCTTGAAAGTTTCCTGGTCGTCTTCCATTGTCGAGGTCTGAAGCGTTGGGAGCGGAACCGACGGAAGCGAAGACAATATTGCGTCCACCGATGACGATGGAGTGTTGAGGATTTCGTGCGGTGACGGTGAATTGCGAGGGGGCGAGTGCGACTTTTTCGAGGATCATATTGCGGTCGAAGCGTAGGATTTGTGGGTCTTCTTTGTCGGGTATGGCCCCATATTTTTTGAGGGTTTCGACGGCGGGAGGGTGTAAGAATTTCATGCCGATTTCTTCGAGGACGTTGAGGCTTGTATTTTCTATGGCTTCGACGGCTTCTTCAGGCACGAGGTTGAAGAGGGGCATAGAGTTGACAATATTTCGCCAAGGGCGTTGTCTGATGAGGGGAGAAGCGGTTCGTTGTTTTCTGCGTGCTCTTGAGGAAGTATTCATGAGAGTGTTTCTTGAGGTGGTGGGGTGACAGCATGTAGTTTTGTTTATGACACATTTAAAGTGGAGAGGAAAGAGATAGCGATGAAATATGAGAGGATCATGAGTGTTCCTGAGATTTTATGGAATTTGGGTGAGAAGAGGGGGGGGAAGAGGGGAATGGTGAGTACGAGTGTCATGAAGAGGAAGCTAGGGATGAGGGGTGTGATGGAGATGGCGAGGGGTTGAGCCATGGCGGCGGCCCCTGTGATGAGGATGAGGTTGAAGAGGTTACTGCCGATGATATTTCCGAGGGAGAGTGCGTGGTGTTTACGGATGAGTGCGATGATGGTGGTGACGAGTTCTGGCAGGGAGGTTCCGAGGGCGACGGCGGTAAGTCCGATGATGGTTTCGCTTATGTGGAGTTCTTGGGCGATGTGGCTTGCACTGTTGACGAGGAGTTGGCTGCTCCATGGGAGGAGGAGGAGTCCGATGATGAGGAGGAGGGAAGCGGGGATGATGGAGAGGGTTTGTGTATTGTCGTCATCGTCGAGGTCGTGAGATGTTTTGAAGTTGAAGAGGACGACTGCGAGAGACGCTGCGAGGAGGAGTGCGGCTTCAAATCTGGAGAGGAAGAGGTCGAGGAGGAAGAAGAAGAGGATAGCGGCGGCGGCAAGGGACGCGAAGGCGTTGATGCGTGTGGTGCGTTGGAGAGGGTTGAGAGGTGAAAATGCGAGGGCGACTCCGAGTACGAGTAGGGTATTGGCGATATTGCTGCCGATGATATTTCCGAGTACGATTTGGTGTTTGTGGTTGAGGGCTGCGATGACGGAGACGAAAAGTTCTGGGAGGGAAGTTCCGATGCTGAGGAGAGTGAGTCCGATGATGAGGGGATGGATTTTGCAGAAAGCGGCGACATTGACGGCTCCTCGCACGGTGAGTTCTCCGGCGAGAAAGAGGAAGAGGATGCTGGCACAGAGGATGAGAATTTGGGCGGTCATGATGCGAGAGAGAGTCTATTTTTTTTGTGGAGTTGGTATTGAGGCAAAGGCTGGGCGATATTTTTTTTGGCAAGAGCGAGAATGAGTCCCCCGAATGCGGGAGCGATTATTTCGGCGGATGTTTCAGAGATTTGGGCCCATTTTGGTTGAGGCATGGGGAGGTGTCGTATGAGGGGATGGGCGTGTAGGCATCTTTGGATGCTTGTGACGAAAAAGAGTTGTTCATTGAGTATTTTTTTGACTTGGGAGAAGCTGTATCCTTTTTGGTATTTGAGGGGGTCATGATGGGAGAGAAGCCATCGATTTCGTTGGGATGAAGCGATGAGGAGGACGGAGCCGGATTCGTGGAGGACTCGCCAGACTTCGCGTAGGACGGTGTGTGGTTCTTGGGAGAAGGGGAGGCATTGGTGGAGTATGACGGTTCCAAGAGATGAGTCTGGGAAGGGCAGTGATGAGATGTCAGCATGGCACGAGGGTATGGAGGGTGAGGGAGGTATGGAGAATGAGCTTGAGGAGGGTGGATGAGGGAAAGAGAGGGGAAATCCGATGAAGAGAGAGGGTAGGGAGGGAGAGGAGGAAAGTATTTTCAGGGTATGATTTATTTTGTGGTTGAGGAGGTATTGGTCGATAATTTTTTTTTGCATTTTGTTGTAAGAAGAGTGCGAGGGGGTATAATGTTCTTGTGATGGTTGATGGTAGAGAGGGAGAGAAGGAAAGTAAAGGATGAAACTTATTTTTGTGTGTGTTGGACTTGAGGGTAAATTTTTGCAGCGACTCGATATATATTGGTGGAGTGTGTGGGTGGGGATAATGATATTGAATAAGGTGAGGTAAAGAGGCGATGGAAGTCCATATAGTTCCGGTTTTGGCGGATAATTATAGTTTTATAGTTTATGATGAGGAGGAGGGTGTGTGTGGAGTGGTGGATCCTGGCGAGAGTGATGCTGTGGATGAAGTTTTGCAGAGTTTGGGTTTGGAATTGGATATTATTTTTGTGACTCATTTTCATGGAGATCATGTGGGAGGCGTGAGGGCGTTGAAGGAGGAGTATGAGTGTAAAGTTTTGGGGCCTGGTCGTTACGGGAGTAGGATTCCGGGTCTTGATATGCCTGTGGTGGAAGGAGACAGGGTACCGTTTGGGGGAGGCGTTTTTGAGGTGATGGAGATGCCGGGTCATACATTGGATCATGTGGTCTATTGGAACAGGCGTGACGGTATATTGTTTTGTGGGGATGTGTTGTTTGGAGCGGGATGTGGTCGTGTGATGGAAGGTTCACCGAGGAGGATGTGGTACAACATGGAGCGTTTGCGAGGATTGCCTGATGAGACTCGCGTTTTTTGTGGACATGAATACACGGCACAGAACATGATGTTTGCTCTGAGTGTGGAACCTGAGAACGAGGATTTGCACAAGCGAGGGAGTGAGGTTATGGAGCTTCGCAAGACGGGTCGTCCGACGGTTCCTCTGAATTTGGGAGAGGAGAAGAAGTTGAATCCATTTTTGCGAGCGGATGATGCGGGATTGATGAAGTTTTGTGATGTGAAGGAATCGCCGGCGGCATGTTTTGCGGTATTGAGGGGGATGAAGGATGATTTTGTGCCGCCCGATGTTGGAGAAGTTGAAGAGAATGAGGCAGGATGAGTTGGGGTTTTGGTCTTTTTTTTGCTTATATATTGGGGGTGGAGATTTTGAATAAGATGTGAGACCAGAAAGGAAGCACAGTTATGGTGATAGGCAGTTCAACGCCGTACCGATTGGGGACGAAGTTTTCGTTGGCGCAGATGTTTGCGGAGAGTGTTTTGGGTTCTGGCTCGAGGTCGAGGACGTTGCTTGGGAGTACGAGTCTTCGGAGTACTTTTCGTCGGAGTGATGCGTATGATGTGTTGTTGTCGCAGAATGCGCGTCGCAGTGTGGCGTTGAGGAATTTGGAGAATTCGAAGAAGACTGGTGGACAGAAGTTGGTGGATGACGTTCTTCGTCAAGAGCAAGGTCGGACGAAGGCGGAAGATTTTAACATTCGCGGCAAGGAATTGGATTATTTGAAGAAGACCTTGCCTGGCAGTTATCTTGTGAAGACGAAGTATGAGAGGATCAGCCGGGCAGAGGTGGCGCAATCGATAGAGGAATTGTACAAGAGATTGGACGAGGGTCTCTCGAAGGTGAATGTGAAGGCACGTGATACGACGGGTCTTGAGTTGACAGCAGAGAATGCACCGAGTTGGTTAAAGTTTGATGCGACGACGGGAACATTTTTTGGCACGCCGCCTGAGGATTTTAGCGGGGAGTTGGAGGTTGTTTTGCGTGCGACCTTGCCGGATGGGCGACATGCGGAAGATACGATTACATTAAATTTTTTGCGTCCTGATCCTGACAATCGCGCGCCTTATGTGACGAGGAGTCTGCAGTATTTGGTGGATGCGAAGAGCAATCAGCCTTTGGGATTTGCGACGACGGGCAAATCGTACAGTGTGACGATTCCGGAGCGATTTTTTAATGATGACGATGAAAACGACGAGATTCAAGTTCGTGTGAGGTTGAAGGGCGAGGGACGCTTGGGAGGGGAGCAGTCGAGGGACAGTGTTTCTGTAGGAGATAGGAAGTCTTCGTGGCCGTCATGGTTGACGTATCATCCACAGCTTCGAACATTTTCTGGTACGCCGCCTGCGGGTGAGGCGGGTAAGACCTATGATTTTGTGGTGACGGCACAAGACAAATCGGGAGCACGAGTCTCTTCTGAGTTTACGTTGAGGGTTTTGGATGGCGAGGATGCGAAGGCGGATAATGTGCGTTCATTGCCGCATCTTTCTGTGGGAACGGATCGTCCTTTTTCTTATTTGCGTCCCTTTTCGGATGTATTTGACGGTTCTCACCGCGTGAAGGCGTCTCTTTTGGATGGTAAGCCTCTTCCGAGTTGGTTGAAGTTTTCTGTGGACACGGTGGATCCTCCGAGTATCAAGAAGGTGATACCGCCGCAGGCCTTTTCTGAGGACAAGGGCTTTTTGAAGCGGATTTCTTTGAATGATCTTTTGGAGGACGAGGGCGAGGATCGCTACAAGGTGACGGCGACTCTTTCGAGCGGAGGAGGCACGCCTGGTGCCCTTCCGTCGTGGTTGGAATTTGATGATAAGACGAATATTCTTTCGGTGAAAGATGATGCGTCGCCCCCTCCCGGTGTGTACGAGGTTCATTTACAGATTGACGATGTGGACGATGGTTATACAGTGCATACGTCATTTAAGCTGACGGTGAATGGTCCGGGTGTTCCCTCTCATGTGCCTGAGGGGAAGGTTGCGTTGGAAGATTTGGCCTTTCCCCGAGCTCTTCTCCCGACTCGCACGCTTCCTGACGGTACGGTGAAGGATCCGAACAAGATTGCGCTTCCGGCGGGAGCTTTTGGCGAGGAGCCTCCGGGAGGTTTTATTTACCGTTTGACGAAGAAGGACGGGAGTCCGGCCCCCTCTTGGGTGACGTTGCAGAACGGGTATATAGTGAAGGGAGCGGCTCCTGCGAGCATGTCTGGAGAGAAGATCGAGTTGTTGGTTACGGCGGAGCATCCTGTGACGGGTCATGGAGCGAGTCTTGATTTTTCTTTGGAAATTCTTCCTGAGGATGTGGAGGTTGTGAGGGTTCCGCTTCCTGGCACTTTGTATACGGACAAGACGGGAGATAAGTTGGCACTTCCGAAGGGATTGTTTGCGTATGAGAAGCCTGAAGATTTGAGGTTTTCTGCACGGTTGGCTGGAGGAGGTTCATTGCCTCATTGGTTAAAGTTTGATGCGGATGCGCAGTCATTTTCTTTGGATAAGGCGGCGTTGGCATCATTGACGGGATCGCCTCGAGGAGATTACAGGATTGAGGTGAAGGCACGTGATCCGAATACGGGGAAGGAGGCGATGGTGGTGTTTTCGCTTGGTGTTCGTGGCGTGGAGGAGATCGCGCCCAAGCCGCAGGCGAAGAGTGGAGGTTTGAAGGGTCGTATGAAGAACGATGGAAGTTCGCAGACATTTTTTTTGGGGGAAGATCTTTTCACGGAACCTGAGGAGGGAGAGAGTTACAGTTATGAGTTGTTGTCGCGAGACGGGAGTCCTTTGCCGACGTGGTTAAGTTTTGATGCGACGACGATGAAGTTGACGGGTACGCCGCCTAGCGGGACGCCGGAGGAAGATTTTGATTTTGTATTGGTGGCAAAGGATGCGAGGGGAGAGGCTGCATCTGTGGATGTGGAGTTGTCATTGATGAGTCGTGATCCTATTCGGAAGCTTAAGCTTTACGGGGATCCCCGAGGAGAGGATGTGGGGAACTATTACATTATGTTTGAGGCGGGTCATGGCAAGGAGAGTGCGCGTAGTTTGATGGGTCTTTCGTTGACGAAGACTGGTGGAGTCTTGCCTGGTATAAGTTCTGTGAGTCCTCTTCCTGGAATGTCTGTGGATCAAAATGACGAGTTGTCGGCGAAGTACCGTATAGGAGATCATTTTAGCACGGATTATTACGGTACGAAGTACGTGGTGAGGCAGAAGAACGGAGCGCCTGTGCCTCCATGGATGAAATTTTCGACGACGACGGATCAGAAGCCGCTGGTGAAGAAGCAGCTGAGCAACATTGCGCTTGTGAAGGGAGACAAGCTTCAGTTAAAGATGGTTGTTGATCCTAAAGATCTTATATGGGACGAGCCGAGTGATGAAATTAAGGTGAGTGCGACGTTAGCGGGAGGAGGAAGTTTGCCTTCATGGTTGTCGTTTGATGAGAAGACGAATACGCTGAGCATAACGGACAAGGATGCTGCGGTGGCGGGTTCTTATACGATTCGTTATAGTTTTAGTGATGAGACGGACGGACATGTGGTGACTTTGGATCAAGAGCTTCATATTCATCCTAAGGATACGAAGCTTACGCCGCCATCTGCTCCTGAGGGTTATGTGTATCCTGAGAAGTTGGTATCGAGGGTTGGGGAGAGTATCGATTTGAAGTTTTCTTCACGTTTTGGCAATCCTAAGAGCGGTGATAGTTTTACTTATGAGGTGACTATGGTTGATGGGAGTCCGCTTCCGACGTGGTTGCGACATGATGCATCGAATCCTGGGAAGTTGGAGTTGGTGGGGACACCACCGCCGATAGAGAGCAGTGAGGTTTTTTCGTTATCGGTGAGAGCGATTAACTCTCAGGGAGTGGAGGCGCGTATGCTTGTTCCGTTGACGGTGTTTAAGGAAGGAATTTATTTTAAGGAGGATGAGAAGGCGGTTTCTCTTTATTCTGACGGTAAGGACGAGAAATTTTCGGTGAGGGATATGGGTCACTATGCGTCATTTCCGAAGGATTGGAAGGAGATGGATGTAAGTGCGACATTGTCTGGTGGAGGAAGTTTGCCTTCGTGGTTGTCGTTTGACGAGGATAAGGGAGAGTTTGAGGTGGACAAATCTGCGGTGACGGCTGGGGATTATGGTGTACACGACATAGATGTGACGGTGAAGGATCCTGTGAGTGGATTGAGTGATACTCTGAGGTTGAAGGTGTACATGAATGATCCTGCGAATCGTAAGGATCCGCCTAAAGTGTCTTATGGGGTTCCGCGTGTGGCGATGAGGCTTGGTGTGCCTGGAAGTGTGACTTTGAAGTCGGATGTCTTTGAAGCTCCACCTGCGGGAGAGAGTTATAGTTATGATGTGAGGCAGGCGAATGGAGATTCTCTGCCTTCTTGGTTGAGTTATGATCCGGCGACGAAGACATTTAGTGGTACGCCGCCACTTGGTTTGGATTTGAAGAAGTCGTTAGATATTAAGGTGACGGTTCGTGATGCTCGTGGTGCGGAGACGAAAGTGATATTGCCTATTCATTTTACGGATAGGGATGAGGAGCCTAAGTTTGTGATTCACGGGAAGCCTGAGAAGCAGGAGGATGTGAAGGTTTGGGATTTTGAGATTACGGCGATTAACAAGTATGGTGAGGAGGCGACGAGTGATTTTTCTGTGACGGTGAACGATGTGAATGTGGATCCGAAGGTGACGGCGTCGATTGAGGATAGGAGTTTGTCGCAGGGAGAGAAGTTTGAGATTGACTTGAAGGATCATTTTGTGGATGCGGAGGAAGCGGATCCTGATGATTCTCATTTATTGAGTTATAGTCTTGCGATGAGGGATGGTTCTGCGGTTCCGTCGTGGTTGACGTTGGACAACACGAAGAAGAGTATTTCAGCGACTATTCCTGAGAGTGGAGCTGTGGGAGACTACGGGTTGGTATTGACGGTGACGGCACCTGGAGGTCGTTCGATAAGTCGGGATGTGAATCTTAAGGTGACGGACAATCATGCACCGAGATTCATTAGAGATTTTGGACTTCAAACGGTGGGAGGAGGAGGTCGTAAGGATTTGACGCTTGATGGATTTGTGTTGTCTGATTTTGACGGTTCTGTGGAAGATTTGAGTTTTCGTCTTGAGGCGACGGACAAGAAAAGCAAGGTTCCGGGTTGGGTGAAGGTGGACGAGGGAGCGCGAAAGTTGAGTATAGAGCCGCCTCAGGGGGTATCGGGTTTTTATAAGTTTGATCTTGTGGCGAAGGATAAGAGGGGAGCGGAGGTTCGTCAGGAGGTTTCTGTGTATGTGGGAGGAGATGAGAAGCCGTCATTGAGTTTTACGAGTGGCAAGGTGAATTTGGAGAGTGGTAAGGCGTTTCGTTTTTCGGTTCCGTCGTATGGATTTTCGATTCCTGAGGGAGAGTCTGTTCGTTATGAGATGAGTGAGTCGTCGGGAATGACGAGTTATGATGTGAAGGGATTTAAGGTTCTGAGTGAATTGGTTTGGGATGAGATTTTGGGAGCGACGAAGTACCGTGAAGGTTTTGATTATGTGGACGCGGAGCATGTGTTGAGGATAGGAGGCTATTTGGCGGCGATGGATGTTCTGGCGGGGGGCGATGGTAAGCTTGAAGATTTTCGATATATTCGGAACAAGTTGCCATATTTGGATCGTTCATTATTTGATCAGGAGTTATTGTCTATTCGGGATAGGCTGCCGCTTGATCGTGTGGAGATGGATAGGACGAAGGCGTTGAAGTTGGTGGAGTTGGCCCTTGATAAGGGTTCACGTTTGGAGGGTCGTGCGGGCGAGGATGCGAGTGAGGCGAAGAAGGGGGTGGAGAAGGTGCAAGAAGATATAGACGAGTTATTGGGCATTGATATGGCGGCATTGAGGAAGTCGCGAGAGGTTGCGTACACGCCGATAGGAGATTCGACGGCGCGTGCTCGTGAGTCGATGAAGGTTTTGGTGAAGTATATATTTGATCCGGTATTGGGAGAGAAGAAAAGCAACAATGATAAGAATGAGTTGTCGTTGGATTTATCGAGAAGGCGGAAGGACGAGGTGAACGCGGTTTACAAGATGTTGATACGGAACATGGCGTTTGGAGCGGATACGCCGACGGTGGATAAGATTCCTGATTATGAGAAGCGGATGATAGGAGGACTTATGAGAACGCTTGACTATCTTACGGGGGGGGATGGTAAGGGTTTTGATTTTGCGCATTTTATAGAGAAGTTGCCGAAGGAGAATCGCCAATATGGGGAGAAGTATTTGGCGGAGTTGGGTAAATTATTTGAGGTGGATAAGGCGGAAATTTTGGGCAAAGAGAAGGATGCTTTTGCGTCGATAGCGAGGATATCTGCGGAGTACAATGCGTATTTGTCGTTGCCTGAGAAGACTCAGAAGTTGCATACGAAGAGGATGCAGGAGTTGCAGTATCAGATGGAGAATATGTTTAAGATTCGGAACAGTCCGACGGCACAGGCTCTTATAGGTTCTCGAGGGGTGAATTATGCGGCATTATTGGGGGGAAGTGTATCGACGCCGGCATCATTTTTGAGTACGTCACTTTCTGGAGGTGGGAGTCAATTGCTTACGCAGGGAGCGGGAGGATTGTTTGGCACGAGTTCTGGCAGCAAAGAATATTTTGGTGAGAGCGGCAATTCTTCTGCATTGAGATTGTTAGGAGGAGGATAGAGATTTTATGAAGGTCGGAGAGGTTGGAAGGTGGTTGAAGGTGAGGGGTGATTTTTCTGGTGAGGTTCGGGTGAGAGGTTTGCTTGATAAGGCTGAGGTGGGTGGATTCTCTGGAGTTGAGGCTTATGGAGGCGGGGAGGCGGAGGTGGAGTTGGGGTATTTGCGATTATTGCTTTTGTTGTTGCGTTTGGAGGCTTTGGGTTCTGAGATTTCGGGGGTGTACAGTGATATTTCCTGATTTTTCGCGAGAGAGATTGATGCGAGGGTTTGGAGATGGATATGTGGTGGGGGTTGACGAGGTGGGTCGAGGAGCGATGGCGGGTCCTGTGGTTGCGGTTGCGTTGGGTTTTCACCCGAGTGTGGGGGAGGGAGAACTTGTGGGTGTGAACGACAGCAAGAAGCTGAGCAAGAAGCGTCGTGATGAGGTTTCGTTACGGATAGGGGAGATGGAGCGGGAGGGTCTTTGTATTTATAAGTACGGGGAGTCGACGGTGGAGGAGATTGATCGTATGAACATTTTGCAGGCGAGTCTTCAGGCGATGTCTCGTGCGATGAAGGCGTTTTTGGGTGAGGCTGATGTGAGGGGATTTTTGGTTGACGGCAACAAGAAACCGCATGTGAGGAGGGGGTATGAGGTGATTTGTGTGAAGGGGGGAGACGGCAAGTCATTGAGTATAGCGGGAGCCTCGATTATGGCGAAGGTATATCGTGATGGTTTGATGGAGAGGTTGTCGGCGGAGTGTGGAGGCTATGGTTGGGATCGGAATGCGGGTTATGGTACGAAGGAGCATATAAGGGAGATGGGAGAGAGGGGTTTGACGCGTCACCATCGATTGAGTTTTTGTTGGGAGAAGGCGTTTGAGAAGCAGGAGGTTTAAAATAGGTTTGAGTGTGGGTTAAAAGGGTTTATGATGGTGTGAGGTGAGGAAGCAAAGAGAAGGGAGAGAGAAGATGAAGACGCAAGCGGCGGTAGCTTTTGAGGCTGGCAAGCCTTTGAGGATTTGTGAGGTTGATTTGGAGGGTCCGAAGTCGGGGGAGGTATTGGTGGAGATGAAGGCGAGTGGTATTTGTCACACGGATGCTTTTACGTTGAGTGGTGCGGATCCTGAGGGGTTATTTCCGAGTATACTGGGTCACGAGGGAGCGGGTATTGTTCTGGATGTGGGGAGTGGTGTGACGAGTGTATCGAGAGGTGATCATGTGATTCCGCTTTATACGCCTGAGTGTCGTGAGTGTGAGTATTGTTTGCACCCGAAGACGAATTTGTGTCAAGCGATAAGGTCTACGCAGGGTCGAGGGCTGTTGCCTGATGGCACGACGAGATTTTCTTTTGAGGGTAAGGATATATTTCATTATATGGGTTGTTCGACGTTTGCGCGTCATACGGTGGTTCCTGAGATCGCGTTGGCGAAGGTTGACAAGCGGGCAAAGTTTGAGAGTATTTGTTATGTGGGCTGTGGGGTGACGACGGGAGTGGGCGCTGTTTTGAACACGGCGAAGGTGGAACCGGGTTCTCGGGTGGTGGTCTTTGGTCTTGGAGGGATAGGTTTGAATGTGATTCAGGGAGCGCGTATGGTGGGAGCACGTCAGATAGTGGGGGTTGACGTGAATGATGCTAAGGAAGCTTGGGGTCGTGAGTTTGGGATGACGGATTTTGTGAATCCTGGGAAGTTGGAGGGTGATCTTGTGGAGGCGTTGGTCTTGTTGACGGAAGGAGGGGCTGATTATACGTTTGAGTGTATAGGGAATTCTTCTGTGATGAGGGCGGCACTTGAGAGTTGTCACAAGGGCTGGGGCGAGAGTATTATTATTGGGGTTGCGGGTGCCGGGGAAGAGATCAGCACGCGTCCGTTTCAGTTGGTGACGGGTCGTTCATGGCGAGGGACGGCATTTGGAGGAGCGCGTGGTCGCACGGATGTTCCGAAGATCGTGGATTGGTATCTTGAGGGTCGGATAGAGATTGATCGTATGATTACGCACAAGCTCTCGCTTGAAGAGATTGGCAAGGGATTTGACTTGATGCATGAGGGCAAATCTATTCGTTCTGTGGTGGTTTATTGAGGAGTAAGTTTGATGAAAGAATTGTCGTTGAACAAGAGTTTTGGTGGTTTTCAGGGTGTACATTGTCATGAGAGTAAGGTGTGTGGTTGTGACATGACTTTTTCGGTGTACATTCCGCCGCAAGCGGAGGGGGGGAGGTGTCCGGTATTGTGGTATCTTTCTGGTCTGACCTGTACCCATGCGAATGTGACGGACAAGGGAGAGTTTCGCAGGTTTGCGGCGGAATATGGATTGGTGGTGGTGTGTCCGGACACGTCGCCTAGGGGGGATCATGTGGCGGATGAAAAAGATAATTGGCAGTTAGGTCAAGGAGCGGGATTTTATGTGGATGCGACGGAGTCGCCGTATGATCGTCACTATAAGATGTACACCTATATTACGGAGGAGCTACAAGATTTGGTGGTGAAGGAATTTCCTGTGGATAGGGATCGTCAGGGTTTGTGTGGTCATTCGATGGGGGGTCACGGAGCTCTGGTGATGGCGTTGAGGAATGGGGATCGGTATAAGAGTTGTTCGGCGTTTGCACCGATTGTGTCGCCTTCGACGGCGGATTGGTCACGTCCGGCCTTGAGGGCGTATTTGGGAGAAGACGAGAGCAAGTGGCGAGAGTGGGATGCGTGTAGTCTTATAGAGGACGGGAAGCGTTTTCCGGCTCTTCTTGTGGATCAGGGCGATGCGGATTCATTTTTGCGGGAAGGTCTTCGCCCTCATCTTTTGGAGGCTGCGTGTGAGAAATCTGGTATCCCTTTACACTTGAGGATGCAACCGGGCTATGATCATTCTTATTATTTTATTGCGTCTTTTATTGAGGATCACATGGCGTGGCATGGAGGTCTTCTTTCGGGTCTATGACGCGAGACTGTGAGAGGTTAAGGACTTCTTTTTGGAGTCTATTTTTCATTTTTTCGAAGTAGGTTTCGTTATTTTCGGCTCCGACGACGCGTCGTTTGGTTCGGAGGGCGGCGACGACGGTGGTACCGGATCCGAGGAAGCAATCGAGGATGGTGTCGTTGGGATTGGTGTAGGCTTTGATGAGTCTTTGGGTGATTGAAATATTTTTGGTGGTGGGGTGCCATCCTATGTGGTCGTGTGAGCTTGTGTGATTGTTTTGTTGCCAGACGCACGTGGGTATGGTTCCTTTTTTGTAAGTTTCACCTGTGCGTATATTTTTGGAGAGTTTTCGTGGTATGAGGACGTCTTCGCTATTGAAGAGGAATTTTTTTCCTTTTGACCAGACGAAGGCGTATTCGTGTTTACGACCGAAGTTGTCACGAGATCGTCCGCCCCAATTATAGCTCCAAACGATTTCGTTTTGGGGGAAGAGGATATGGGCGTATTTTTGAGATGTATTGAGTTTATATTGGAGGAAGGTTTCTGTTTTTAGGGTTCCCCATACGATGAGGAGTCTGTGAGGTTTGAGTACGCGGACACATTCTTCTG
This sequence comes from uncultured Alphaproteobacteria bacterium, assembly GCA_929200455.1. Classification (GTDB taxonomy): domain Bacteria; phylum Pseudomonadota; class Alphaproteobacteria; order CAKMZR01; family CAKMZR01; genus CAKMZR01. The sequence goes on from CAKMZR010000005.1 coordinate 14,529, forward strand.
TCCATAACTGGCACCAATGGAGGTATTCTTGTTCGTTTTGCCATTGGCTGTCCCATCCTATTTTGTCGTCGAAGCCGATGAAGTACGGGGGGTCTGTGAGTATGAGGTCGGCGGAGTTGTCGGGTTGAGAGTGGAGGAAGTCGAGGCAATCTTGAAGAAAGATGGCGTAGTGTTCTTCAAGGACACTCTGATCTTTAGGAGGTGGCAGAGCACAGGCTTTCTGGGTTATAGGTTTTCATTTTTTCTGTTTTGAGTTTGTTTTGGTTGATAACTTTTTTGAGTTCTTGTCGTTGTTTTTTGGAGAGTTGATTGTAGAAGGAGACGAAGTGTTGGATGGTATTATGTTTGTATTTTTGGTAGGGAGCGAGGAGTTTTTTGGAGAGTTGTAGGATGTCTTTAGTCTTGAGGTCTTTTCCGGACGAGAGCATGTGGTGCCACGAGCAGAAGACATCGAGTGAGGATGTGTACATATGTTTTACGGCGGGTTTTGTGACTGTTGCGAATGAGTTTAATTTTTTGAGTGCGAGATTGTCAAGGAGGAGTTCGTCATGGAGTATTTGGGTAATTTTCTGTGATGAGTTAGAGATGCAAGTGTCTAGATTTTTGTTTTGGCATGACATGTAAGTGGTTTTATTTTTTGGTTTATTGAAGGATTCGAGTATTTTTTGTATTTTTGCCCGTTGGGTTTGGTCGAGGCTGTTATAGAAGGTGACGAATTTGTCGACAATTTTGAGTTCGTATTCGTGATATATAGAGATCAAGGCGTCGGGAAGAGCGATGATTTCTTCGGCAGAGATGTCTTTATTGCTTGTGAGTATTTTTTGCCAAGTGTGTCGATTTTTGAGGTATGTGAAGTAAGCGGTGGTGAAAGCGGGTGCGACGGCGACGGCGAGTTCGCTGAGGTGTTCCTGTTGCTGGCTATTGAGATTGAGGCTATTTTGGAGATCGCCTTGGATTTTGCTTAGGACGATCCCTGTACATCCGCCTATGGAGAGTGACAGAGTGAAGAGGATGATGCAGCGGAAGAAGATTTTATGGTTCATGAGAGTAGGGTTGGGTTGAACGTATGTAGTTATCTTGTCTTTTATGGATTACGATTCTTGTTCATGCAATGGGAGGGGGCTGCAACTTTAAGTATATAACACAATGTTTTCTCTCATGTCTATAGGTATGAGATTAAAAAAAGAGACTCTCCAAAACTGGAGAGTCACATTAACGATGATTTTTGGGAGATGTTGATGTGGTTGGTTATGACCACATTGAACGTCCCATTAGGCAGAAGTTTCTGCAGAAGAACGAGCTTCCACATGCGAATCCGTGTCCGCCGAAAAACTCGGCACTTTGTTTGCGTTGATTTTGGTCGAGGCTATTGTAGAAGTCGGCAACGGCGAAAGAGATTTGGTCTCTATTGTCATTGTATATGGAGACGAGATTATCGGTGACGGCGAAAGCTTCGTCTGGAGAGAGGTCATCACCATTTTTGGCTTTTTCGCGGAGGATTTTTGTGTCGCGTACAGCTGAATCGAGGGATTGTTTCAAGGTAGGTTCGACGAGTTCGACCAAGGTATTAAGTTTCTCTTGTTGTGTGGGATTGAGTTGGAGTTGTTGAGAGAGTCTGTGGGAAGAGTTTTCCACTATGGACTCGAGAGAGGGAGCACATGCACTCAAGAGCATAGCGACGAAGAAAACGAGGACGAGGTGAAGTCTTTTTGCGTTTGAGGGGATGTACATAGAGATTTTCAAGAAGAGCCATTTATATAGGACAATAATACATCATTAATGATTGTAAGTGAAGAAAAAAATACCGTGACTCTCTCGTTGTTGTTGCGGAGAGAAGTCACGGTAAGTGGGAGGCAAGGGATTAGTACTGACTTTTGTTTTTCTTTTTCATGCGGTCGCCATTCATCATGTCGTCGTCGTCCATCATATCGTCGTCGTCCATCATGCCGCCGCCGTTCATGCAGCCGCGACCTTTATGGCCTCTATGATGTCCGCCTCTCATACCCATGAATCCGCGTCCTCTGAGGATTCTTTTGTTGAGTTTTTTCTTTTGATTGTCATCGAGACTGTTATAGAAGTCGGCCATGGCGGTGGAGACTTTCTGTTTATTGTCTTTATAGATGGGAATGAGGTTATCGATGAGAGCGGTGATGGTTTCTGGGGAGAGATCTTCGCCACTTTTGATTTGGCTTCGGAGTTCTTTTCTGTCGTTCATGACGGAATCGAAAGCCTGTTCCAAGGAAGGTTCGAGCGTTTCTGAGAGCGTGTCGAGTTTATCTTGTTGACTTTGGTTGAGTTCAAGATTGTGAGAGATTTTCTCCGAGTAGTTATCGACCACGTTTCCGACGGAGGGGTAGCAAGCACTTAAGAGTCCGCCGACGATTGTGAGGATGGCTATTCGTAGATAGTTTTGGGTTGAGAGGGATTGTTTAAGTTTTATCATGAGGTGTTCCTTTTCTGCTGATAATTTTGAAGAAGTTGTCTTGTTGACAACAGTGTATAATATGGGGCAGTTGAGGGTTGAGGTCTTTTCACGAAGGTGACAAAGTGTAACAAGATGTAACAGTGATTTTAGAAAGCGGAAATAGAGGATATAGTGATGGAGTCGAAGCGGGTATTGTTGATAGACGATGACACGGAGTTGGTGGAGCCTTTGAAGATATACTTGGGTCGGAATGGTTGGGAGTTGTTATGGTCGGCATCTGGCTATGAAGGATTGGAATTGTTGGGTCGTGAGAGAGTGTCGGTAGTGATTTTGGATGTGATGTTGCCGGGTAAGGATGGTTTTGGTGTGTGTCGAGACATAAGGGAGAGTTATGATCTTCCTGTATTGATGTTGTCGGCACGAGGTGAGGTGGACGACAAGGTGGTGGGATTGACGGTGGGAGCGGATGATTATTTGTCGAAACCGTTTGATCCGAGGGAGTTGTCTGCGAGACTGGACGTGTTGTATGCACGAGGTTATCGGGGAACGAAGTCGGAAGGAGGGGTTTCTTTAGAGGGTGTTTGGTCATACGGGGGTTTGGAGGTGGATGAGAACAGGGGGGAGGCGAAGTTTCGGGGAGATGATATTGTATTGACGGCGATGGAGTTTGATTTGTTGGTATTGTTGATGTCGCACGGGGGCAAGAGATTTTCTCGTTATGAGTTATTGAATAGGCTTCAGGGAATTGACGCGGATATTTACACACGTTCTGTGGATGTTTTGGTGAGCAGACTGCGTAAGAAGCTGAGGGAGAAGGACGAGCGTTTGGGCAAGTGGATAGTGAGCGAGCGTAACAAGGGATATGTATTTTTGCCGAGGGGGTGGGAAAGTTGAAGGCCCTTGGACGTCGTTTCTTTTTATTTTTTTTCTATTCTCTGAGTGGACGTTTATTTCTTGTATTTTTGGTGACATCATTTTTGTTGGTATTGTGTGTTAATTTGGTGGGAATGTCTGTGATGAGGGAGGAGATGATGCATTATTTTTCCCCGCATGTGAGGCAATATTTTCACTATATACGCAATGACATAGGTTCCCCGCCGAATTTGGAGAAGGCGCAAGCTTTGGTGGATCGCACGTTGATGCCGATGAGGATACGGGGTCGGGATGGCTCGGAGTGGTTTTCATCTGGTAAGGGAGCAATATTTCCGGACACATCTGGGAGTCGGGTGGTGGAGCGTCGTCACTATCGTTTGTATTTGGGTTCTCATGGGACGGTGATAGAGTTTAAGTTTCGTGGATTTTTCTATGGATTTTGGTTGACGGAGGAAGACGGTTCGGAGCGTGTACGTACGGTATTGTTGTTGTTGTTGGGTATATTGTTGTTGTTGGTTGTGGGGAGTTATTTGGCGGTTCGTTCTCAGATAGTGCCGCTTGTAGAGATTCGAGCGGGTATTAATCGTGTGGGAGAGGGAGAGTGGGATGAGCCTGTGAAGAAGTTGGCGATGGGGGAGTTGGGAGAGTTGGGTCGAGGTATTAATGGTATGGCGTTGCGAATAGGGAGGATGGTGAGGGGAAAGAAGTTTTTGTTATTGGCGATGAGTCATGAACTGAAGACGCCTTTGACGAGCATGAGGGTGAACGTGGAGTTGATGGAACCATCATCTGAGAAGGATCGTTTATCGCAGAATGTTGCGGTGATGGAGGATTTGATCGAGAGGTTATTGTTGAGTGAGCGATTGAGTGAGTGTCGGGAAGGTGAGGTTGAGTGGTATGATATTTCTGCAGGGTTGAAGAAGTTTTTGGCAGAGGGAGTGGAAGAAGAGGTGGAGGTGAGATTGCAAGAGGGATTATTGTATGTCAGAATGGGAGAGGAGGAGTGGTTGGTATTGTTGAGGAATGTGTTGGTGAATGCGTTTCGTCATACGGGTGCGGGAAGGAAGTGTCCGTTGGTGGAGTTGTGTAAGGAAGGAGAGGAGTGTGTATTGAGGATAGTGGATGATGGGGAAGGAGTGAAGGATGAAGAATTGTTGCATTTGGGCGAGGCATTTTATCGTGGAGATGGTTCTCGTACGCGTGCGACGGGGGGTACGGGACTTGGATTGTATTTATGTCGGTTGATTGTCGAGATGAGAAGTGGTAAAATACGATTTTCGCACGCTTTGGGTGTGAATGGTGGTGAGCGTGAAGGTTTGATGGTAGAAGTGAGATTGCCCTGTCGAGAAGGGTTGAGAGGCGAAGCGTGAGGAGCGTTGTTTGTATGTTATCTGCACGATTGATTCTGGTGTTGGGGTTGTTGTTGCTGGGTGTGAGTGTGCCTGTGGGTGTAAGGGGGGACGACGTGATAGGGGCGAGCAAAGTAGAATTATTGGAACGCTTGCGTATGCGGGCACTTTCTGGGGACAAGGGGGCCCAATATGCCTTGGGTAAGGCGTATTTGGAGGGCAGTGGAGTGAAGAAGAGTGACGTGGAGGCGTTAAGGTTTTTCCGAATGGCTGCGGAGCAGGGTCATGGGGACTCGCAGTTGTTTGCGGGCAATTTGTTGAGATTTGGGAAGGGGGTGAAGCACGATGAGGCACTGGCGGAGAGGTATTATGAAGCGGCGGCACGTCAAGGATTTGTGCAGGCGCAATATGTGTATGGATTGATGTTGATGTCGAAGGATCCGCCGTCTGCGAAGGAGGCGGAGCGTTGGTTTTCGCGTTCGGTGTCGCTAGGACACATACCGTCATATTATGAGTTGGGATTGATCTACCAAAATTCATCTTTTGGTTTTCAGGATGAGGAACGGGCACGTAGTCTTTTTTCTTACGCAGGCGAGCGAGGTTATGGTCCTGCGGAGTACGCTCTTGGGGTTATATATGACAGGGGAGAGGGCGTGGAGGAGGACAATGAGGAGGCTGTGCGTTGGTATACACGAGCGTCTTCGCGGGGTATTGTGCAGGCGCAGTTGAATTTGGGCATTATGTACAGGGAGGGAGAGGGCGTGGAGCGAGATTTGCTGAAGGCGGAGGGTTTCTTGTTGAAGGCAGCAGAAGCTGGCAACGAGTCGGCACAATTTCAACTGGGTGTTTTATACGGGGAGGGAGGAGGCGTGATAAGGAAAGATTTGTCGATGTCGTTTCGTTGGTTTTTGCGTGCGGCGAGACTGGGTCACGCGTATGCACAGCATAATGTGGCGTCGATGTATGAGCAGGGAGAAGGAACGCAGATAGATAAGGAGAAGTCGATATATTGGTACGAGAAAGCATCGGATCAGGGCATAGACTTGTCACTTTATAATCTTGCGGTTTTGTATGAGAAGGGAGAAGGAATTAAACGCGATCGTGGTCGTGCACTTGGTTATTACGAGGATTTATCGAAGAGGGGTTATGCGCCTGCACTTTTGCATCTTGGGGTGATGTATTGGAATGGAGATGGAGTGGAGAAGGATAGGGAGAGGGGTCGTAAGATGGTGGAGGAAGCGGCGAGCAAGGGATTGGCGTCTGCACGTGAGGTGATAGATCAGATAGAGGAGATAGATAGGGAGAATGCGCTTGAGGAGTCGCGGCGTGTGGAGGAGGCGAAGCGTTCTGGTGAGGAAGGTTGAGGTTAGGAAGAGGAGTTTTTGAGTAGTCGTGCTTGTTGACGGTTCCAATCGCGTTTTTTGACGTCTTCGCGTTTGTCGACTTTTTGTTTTCCTTTTGCGAGAGCGATTTCTATTTTTGCGACTCCTTTTCTGTTGAAATGGATATTGAGGGGAATGATGGTCATGCCTTCTCTGGTGATGGCGGCTCTAAGTTTATTTTTTTCCCGAGCGTGTACGAGTAGTGTTCTTGGTCTTTTTTCGTGATGTTGTCGTGCGATGGGAGCGTGTGGGTAGTGTCCTATGTGGAGGTTGATGAGGGTGAGGTGCTGTTCTTTGAAAGAGACGTAAGCATCGGAGATGTTAGCTTTTCCGAGGCGTAGGGCTTTGACTTCTGTTCCGGTGAGTTGGATTCCGGCTTCGAGAGTATTTTCGATATGGTAGTTGAAGCGAGCTTTTCGGTTAAGAGCGACCTGTCCGTGAGAGATGAAAGAAGGGGAAGTATTTTTATTTTTTTTCATAGGATTTGGAGTTGGGTGAGGCATTTTTTTAGGTGGGTTTCTGCCTGAGGGGAAAGGGGGATGATGGGGGATCGGCAAACGTTATGACATTTATTCATGAGGGAGAGTGCGTATTTGATGGGAGCGGGACTGGGTTCGATGAAGCAAGCTTCATGGAGGGGCATGAGGGTATCGCGTATGTGTGCGAGGGTGTTGATATCTTTTTCGAGCCAAGCATTTTGGAGTTGAGCATGGAGTTTGGGGGCGATATTGCAGCTGACGGAGATGAGTCCGTGTCCGCCTTGAGCGAGGAAAGCGGGAATACTTCCGTCTTCTCCTGAGAGCAGGATGAAATCATGTCCGAGTTTTGCCCGCATGAGGGTGGGCAATGTGAGGTCTTTGGTGGCGTCTTTGACACCTTTGATGTGGGGATGTTTTTCGTGAAGACGCGCGAAGGTATCGATTTCCATATTGACGACGGATCGTGAGGGGATGTTGTAGATGAAGATGGGTATTTCGACGGCATTTGCGATGGCGTCGTAGTGGGCGAAGAGTCCGTTTTGAGAGGGTTTATTGTAGTATGGGGTGACGATGAGCAGTGCGTCTGCGTTCTTTTCTTGTGCTTGTCGTGAGAGGAAGACGGCTTCTTCTGTATTGTTGGAACCGGTACCTGCGATGACGGGGACGCGTCCTTGGACGGTTTTGACGCAGAGTTCGATGATGTGTAGATG